>NZ_JBHWBW010000158.1:0-15441 GCF_042735675.1 Kitasatospora sp. NPDC059571 | reverse complement strand
GGGTGGGCCCGGCGCCGCCGTTCGGCGCGGTCGGTGTTCGGGTCGTGGCTGAGGGCGCCGTCCGGGGATTCTCAGCCGAGCGAGGTGAGGAGGGTGTTGAGAGCCTTGACCTCGGTGGCCTTGTCCGGGTTCGGGGCGCGGAGCGCCTTCAGGACGTGGTCGATCTCGCCGTCGAGGAATGTCCAGGCCTGCTCGTTCTTCGGCTGCAGGGCGTCCTGGTCGTCGTCCCAGGCCTTCTCCAGGTCGGTCACCCGGGTGGTCGCGGCCGCCTGGTGGCCCGCGGTCAGCTTGGCCAGGGTGTCGGCGGTGATCGTACGGAACTTCGCGATCTCCGCAGGGGGGAACGACGACGTCACCTGGTCGGGGGTGGGCACGGCCGATGCGGGCGCGGGGGCGGAGGCCGCAGCCGTGGGCGGCTGCTGGGGCGTCGCGGTCAGGGAGGTGAGGAGGGCGTTGAGGGCGTCCGTCTCGGTGGCCTTGTCCGGGTTCGGGGCGCGGAGCGCCTTCAGGACGTGGTCGATCTCGCCGTCGAGGAATGTCCAGGCCTGCTCGTTCTTCGGTTGCAGGGCGTCCTGGTCGTCGTCCCAGGCCTTCTCCAGGTCGGTCACCCGGGTGGTCGCGGCCGCTTGGTCGCCGGCGGTCAGCTTGGCCAGGGTGTCGGCGGTGATCGTACGGAACTTCGCGATCTCCGCAGGGGGGAACGACGACGTCGCCTGCTCCGGGGTGAGGGGGGCGGACGCGGGCGCGGGGCCGTCGCCCTCGCCGGCCACGGCGGCGTGCGGCTGCTGGTGCGCCCAGACGAGGAGTGCCGTGGTGGCGACCGCCAGGGCGGCGTAGTAGGCGAGCATGATGCGCTCGCGGCCCGGGTTCGCCGCCGGTGCGCCCTGGGCCGGGCGGTGGGTCTCGATGACGTCGCTGCGGCTGCGGGTGAGGTACAGGACCGTCGCGAGGATCGCAGCCAGGAAGACCACACTGGTCACCGCGGTCCCCAGGCCCAGGCCGCCGTCGCTGCCGGGCGAGGCGAACCAGTCGCCGAGGTTGGCACCGAGCGGGCGGGTGAGGATGTAGGCCAGCCAGAAGGAGAGCACCAGGCTCGCGCCGAGGCGCCACCCGACGACGATCGCCGCGATCAGCCCGAGCGGGAGGAGCACCGAGACGCCCGGGGTCCAGCCCGTGAGCTCCAGGGTCCAGTCGCCGGTGGCGGTGCCGAGGGCGAAGGTGACGAGGACCGCGAGCCAGTAGAAGAGCTCGCGGGGGCGGGTGACGATGCTGTGGATGGACAGGGTCCGCTCGCGGGCGTACCAGATCCCGAAGACGAGGGCGAGGACGCCGGCGAAGACGCTGCTGCTCACCGCGAGGGGAACGCCCTGGCTGTCGGTGAGGATGTCGGTGTACAGGGTGCCGGTCACGCTCAGGACCACGACGGTGAGCCAGTACACGAACGGGACGTAGCGCCTGGTTCCGAGCTGCCAGGCCAGGGCGGCGGCCAGGACGGCGGTGAAGATCAAGGAGGTGTTGATCAGGCCGACACCGAGCGTCATGTTGATCCAGTCGGCGAAGCTCTCGCCGACCGTGGTGCACAGGATCTTGATGATCCAGAACCAGATCGTGACTTCGGGAACCTTGTTCAGCATCCGTCGGGCGTCGGGCGTGGCCGAGAGCCGCTCCGTGGTGGTAGCCATGGGAGCGAGGCTCGCACCTCGGACCTGAACACAACCTGAGCATCGGCCCGGGACGTCGGTGGGCGGCCGCTTCGCCGGTGAGGCGATGGTGCCCCGGCGTCAATGCCCGGCGCCGGCGGCCAGGACGGCGGTGCTCACCCCCTCGGGATGGACACCTCGAACCGGCCGCCGCCCAGGCCCGGCACACAGACGACGTCGCCGCCGACCTGTCGCGCCAGCCGACGGGCCAGCGCCAGTCCGAGACCGGCGCCGTCGTGCCCGTCCTGCGGGTCACCACGGTAGCCGGGCGCGAAGACGGCCTCGCCGATGTCGGGGATCCCCGTCGGCACTCCGGGGCCGTCGTCGGTCACCACCACGTGCGCGCCCGCCGGTCCGCCGCGCACCGCGATGCCGACCCGCCGGCGGGCGTGGCGTTGGGCGTTGTCGACCAGCGGCGCCAGGATCCGCTCGACGACGGCGGCCGTGGCACCGACCGCGGGCAACGGGAGCGACGGATCGGTCGTGACCGTGATCGCAGGTTCGGCGCGGCCGATCCCGGCCTTCCGCGCCACGGACTCGACGACGGGCAGCAGTTCGCTGCGGCCCGGGGCCCGGGGCGAGCCGGCCCGCGCCTCGGCCAGCAGGGCCCGGCAGATCTCCTGCATCTGCGCCGCGTCGGCGGCGATCGCCCGGTGCGACCGCTCCTGGTCCTCGGCACTGCGGCCTCGGGCCAGCAGCCACTCCGCCTCGGCCGCGACCCGTGCCAGCGGTGTGCGCAGTTCGTGGGATAGCTCGTTGGAGAGCTGCTGCTCGTGCCGGACCACGGCCGCCACCCGGTCGAGGAGCCCGTCCAGGCGGTCGGCGAGGGCGGCGAGCTCGACGGGCCGGGGAGCGGAGCCGAAACGGTGCGCGATGTCCGTCCCACTCCACTCGGCCGCCTGCTCGCTCATCGCGGCGACGGGCCGAAGGGCCCGGCCCACCATGCGCCGCGACAGGAGGTAGATTCCCGCGACCAGGAGCACCGCCAGGGCGACGGAGCCGACCAGCGCGCTGCGGGCGCTCTCCCGGTACGGGTCGGACGACAGCGCGGTGACCACGGTCCCGGCGCGGCGCGGGCCGTCCAGCACGGGTACGGCCCACAGCCGGTAGGAGCCGCGGGTCTCCCCCTGCGCACCGACCGCCCTGCCGGCGAGTTCCCGGGCCGCCCGGTCCAGCGCCGGGGAGGCCGTCGGCTGCTCCACCGCCCGGTCCCCGTCGAAGATCCAGACACCCGCGTCGAGCGCGGTGTCGTCGGCGGGTTCCCGGACCACCAGACCGCCGGGCCGCGGTTCGAGCGTGGCGACGACGGCGTCCGCCCGGGTGCGCAGCACGTCGTCGGCCTGCGAGCGCAGCTGGGAGCCGAGGACCACGTTGAAGGCGGCGGTGGCCACGGACACCCACAGCACGCTGGTGGCCAGGGCGACGAGGGCGAGTCGCCCGCGCAGGGTCGCGGGCCGGGGCAGGCGCCTCATGCGAACCGGTGTCCCACACCGCGGACGGTGCCGATGCCGGCCGTGCCCCCGGCCTCGCGGAGCTTGCGGCGCAGCCGTGCCAGGTACTGGTCGAGGGTGTTGTCCGTGACGATCGCGCCTTCGGGCCAGCCGGCCCGCAGCAGGGCGCGGCGGCGTACGACGGTGCCGGGTGCGGCCATCAGGCAGCCGAGCAGGCGGAACTCGGTCGGGGTGAGGGGCACCTCGCCGTGCGGGCCCTCGAGGACGAACCGCGCCGGGTCCAGGCGCAGCTCGGCTGTGCGGACGGCCGGGTCGGTGCCGGCGCGGCGCAGCGCGGCGCGGAGCCGGGCGGCGAGCTCCGCCAGGTGGAACGGTTTGGCGAGGTAGTCGTCCGCGCCGGCGGAGAATCCGGAGAGGCGGTCCGCCAGGCCGTCGTAGGCGGTGAGGAAGATCACGGGTGCGTCGAGGCCGCGGGCGCGGAGGGCTTGGCAGACGTCGCGTCCGTCGGAGTCCGGGAGCCCGATGTCGAGGACGACCGCGTCAACCTCCCGGTCGGCGGAGCGCAGTGCGGCGGCGCCATCGGCGGCCGCGAGCACCTCGAAGGACTCCTCCTTGAGGCCCCGCACGAGGACGTTGCGGAGGCCTGGGTCGTCCTCCACCACGAGTATCCGGTGCACAGTCACCGGCCCAGTATCACCGATCGCCGCATCCTGTTATCGGCGGCCTGCACAGTCTGCGGGCGGGTGCCACCGCGTCCCCGTCGGCGGGTCGGCTACAGGGTGAAGGTGGCGCTCTCGGCCGGCAGGCCCTTGCATCGGTGGCGACGCACGTGCCAAACGCGGTGTTGAAGCGTGGGTCCGGGCATGCTCCCGGACCCCTAGGTTGTGCCTATGCGTGCGACGGTTCCCGTGGAGGGCTTGCCGCTCTCGTGGTCGAGGACGGCGAGGCGATCGGTGGCCACCTGATTGAGCCGGTAGTGGTAGGTGTGCGAGACGCGGAATCCCACACGTTCGTACAGCCGGCGCGCGACGTGGTTCTCGTCCATGACTTGCAGGTACAGCTCATCGGCGCCGCGTGCTGCGGCCCAACGGGCACCGACGTGCAGAATCGCGGTGGCGATTCCCTGCCGCCGGTGCTCGGGGTGGGTAGCCATGCAGAAGACCCCGGCGCAGCCCGGGGAAGCCACGATCAGTCCCATGCCGGCCACCTGGTTGCCGTGTTCGGCGGTGAGGTAGGCGGCGGGGCCGGAAATACGTGCGAGGACCTGGTCCGCGGCCTCCTGGCTGTTCTCGTGGCCGTCGAGGGCGACGTAGGCGTCCAGCCACTGGCGGGTCGGGTGCTCCGCGACCGTCACCTCCAACGGCACCGCGGGGCGGGAACCGGTGATCACGGTTGCGGCCGGTGCGACGCACACCAGGGTCGCCGCGTCCCGTCGGTATCCTCGCTCAGCGAGCAGCGCGTCCAGTGCGGTGTGCTCTTCCGCCGGCGCCACCTGGACGGCGACCGGCATCCCCCGGGCGGCATAGAAGTTTTCCACCCGAGACAGGGCCGTCAGCACGGCTTCTCCCCGCACCAGCGGCAAGGCGGAGTTCGACCGGCGGCGCGGCACGCCAGGGGTGTGGCGTAGCAGCCAACCGTCCTCCTCCAGAGCCTCGGCAGCCGGCCATGCCTGCGCCGCGTACCGCTCGATCAGCCATGTGTCGATCAACGTGCTCTCCTGTCCGGCTTGGGCATTCACGGCCCCGAGCGGCGTGAGCGGGGCGGAGGCGTGTCCCGTGCCCCGGTGCCCGCGCCGAAGGGGCACCGGCAGGATGGCGTGGAAGGATCACTAAGGTCCACCACGCATTGCTTCACAGACCTGTTAGGAGTGCTTGATGTTGGATCCGGTGCGGCTGCTTTTGCTCCGGGAGCTTGCCGACCGCGGGACCATGACGGCGGTCGCCGCCGCCTGCGGCTACACCTCCTCCGCGGTGTCCCAGCAACTCGCAGTGCTGGAACGTGAAGCAGGGGTGCAACTGCTTGAGCGGGTCGGGCGCCGGGTCCGCCTCACACACGAGGGGCTGCGTCTGGTGGCGCACGCTCGCATCGTGCTCGGGGCATTGGAGACCGCGGAACGCGATCTGCGTGCCGGGGGTACCCCGCGCGGACCGATCGACGTCGCATGCTTCTCGACCTTCGCTGCGGTGCATGTGGTCCCTGCCCTGGTCGCCTCCCGCGAACGGTATCCCGACCTGCAGGTCTCCCTCCACGAGCTGGAACCGCCCGAGGCCCTCTCCGCGCTCCGCGCGCGGCGCTGCGAAGTGGCCGTCTGCTACAGCTACAACCTCACGCCCACCCCGACCCCGGCCGAACTCGATGTCCATCCGCTGGCCGTCGAGCCCGTTCTCCTCGCACTTCCAGCCGACCATGCCTGCGCGTCGGATAGGGATGAACGCCCGGTGGACCTGCGCAGCCTAACCGACGCGCCCTGGATCGTCGGCTCACGAGAGGACGGCAGCGCCGCCCTGGTCCAACGCGCCTGCGCGATCGCCGGTTTCCCACCCCGGATCACGCACGCGGTCGACGACTTCCAGCTCGTTCTCCGAATGGTGGCCCACGGACTCGGAGTGGCCCTGGTGCCGCAGCTCGTGGCACAGGCTCACGGCCCAAGCTTCGACGTCGTCCTGCGGCCGGTTGCCGACACGGAGCTCACCCGGGCCGTCTACGCCATGACCCACCCCTCGCTCGGCGCCAGACCGCCGATTGACGCTGTACTTAACCTCCTGCGTAGTCGTTGAGAAAACCTCAGTCGCTCGCCGGGCAGACGGTCGCCGTCTACGGCGGCCCGCACGAGCAGACCGTGAAGGCGCTGACGGCGGACTTCGAGGAGCGCACCGGTATCAAGGCCGAGCTCCGCTCCGTGACGAGGCCGAACTCGCCAACCAGATCCTGCAGGAGGGCAAGGCCTCGCCCGCCGACGTCTTCTACGCCGAGAACCCGCCGGCCCTAACCATCCTGGAGAACCAGGGCCTGCTGGCCCCCGTCCAGGCCGACACCCTGAAGGCCGTCCCCGCCGTGGACAGTTCCCCCAAGGGCGACTGGGTGGGTGTCTCCGCGCGCAGTGCAGCGCTCATCGCCGCCACCGGAAAGCCCGCCGACACCGCGCCGCCTGCCTCCGTGCTCGACCTCGCCAATCACCGCAGAAGCTCTACCAGGAACCCGCGGATACAGCCGTGGCCTCCTTCCTCGGCGAGGCCAACCTGTTGGAGGGCCGGCTCAGCGCCGACTGCGCGGACACCGCCCTCGGCCCCCTCCCGCTGACCTCGACGGCCGGGACCGGGCCGGCCACCGTCCTGCTGCGCCCTCACCAGCTCCGGCTGACCACCGCCGCGGGTCCGAACACGGTCCGGGTCAGCCTGCGCGGCCAGTCCTTCCGCGGCCACGACTACCGGCTGGAACTCACCCCCACCCCGGGGCAGGGCCTTCCAGAGCAGCTCATCGCCTACAGCCACACCGCACCACCCGGCGGCGACGCTCCCCTGTTCGTGGAGGCGCTGGGGATGGTGCATCCGGTGACCGATGCGTGAAGCCGACCTCCGTCAGGCCTCGGCCGGGGTTGCCCGGTAGCGGTGTTCGGGGCGGCCGGTCGTTCCGTAGCGCAGTTCGAGGCGGATCCGGCCCTCCTTGGCCAGATAGGAGAGGTAGCGCTGCGCCGTGGCCCGGGAGATGCCCGTCTGCTCGGCCACCTGAGCGGCCGACATGTCGCATCCCTTGGCCCGGACCGCTGCCAGGACCAGCGCCAGCGTCGGAGCGGAGTGGCCCTTGGCCGGGGCCGTGGAGGCGGCCGGCCGCGCGGCGGTGAACAGCGCGTCCACCTCGGCCTGGCCGTTCTCCGCGGCCGGGTCGAGCGCCGCGACCCGGTCCCGCAGTTCCCGGTAGGCGGCGAGGCGCTCCTCGAGCGCGGCGAAGCCGAACGGCTTCACCAGGTAGCCCGTCGCGCCGAGCTTCATCGCCGAACGCACCGTGCCGACGTCCCGTGCCGCCGTGATCATCAGCGCGTCCGGGCGGTCGCCGGTGTCATCGGTGAGCAGCCGGCGCAGCACGTCCAGCCCGCTGCCGTCCGGGAGGTAGACGTCGAGCAGCAGGAGGTCGGGCACGAGCGCCCGGGCGGCCTTCAGCGCCGTCGAGACCGAATCGGCCCGGCCGACGACCTCGTAGCCGGGGATCCGCCCGACGTAGGCGCGGTGGATGGCGTTGACCCGGAAGTCGTCGTCGACCACGAGGGTTCTGATCACGGTGCCCCTTGGGAGTGTGAGCCGGCGAGGACGACGGGCGGCAGGGTGAAGAGCGTGCCCATCGGTGCGGGGTCCTGGTCCGGCAGGGGCAGGGTCACGGTGAAGACGGCTCCCGGGCCCTCGCTCACCGTGATCGTCCCCTGGTGCCGCTGCACCAGCCGGTGGACCAGGGCGAGGCCCAGGCCTCGCCGTGCCGTCCCGCGGTCGGGGCTGGTCGACCAGCCGTCCTCGAAAATGGATGCGGCCGCGCCGTCCGGGATGCCGGGGCCGGAGTCCGCGACCCTCAGCACGATCGTGTCCGCCCCCTCCACGAGGGACAGCCGTACCAGGCCCGGGCTGCCGGCCGCCTCGACCGCGTTGTCGAGCAGGTTGCCGGTGATCGTCAGCAGCCGTCGCAGGTGCCCGGGCTGCTCGCCCAGCTGGGACCCGCCGTCGAGTTCGATCCGCACGCCGCGCTCGGCGGCAACCGTCGTCTTGGCGACGATCAGCCCGACCATCAACGGGTTGCCGATCCGCTCCCGGACGCCCTCGGCCAGCGCGCTCGCCTCGTGGCCCAGTTCCACCGCGAAGTCGAACGCCGCCTCGTGCTCGCCGAGTTCGAGTAGCCCGGCCATCGTGTGCATGCGGTTGGCGAACTCGTGCTGCTGCGCCCGCAGGGCGTCGGTGAGGCCGCGCACCGAGTCCAACTCCCGCAGCAGTCCGACCAGTTCGGTTCGGTCCCGGACGGTGACGACCGCGCCCAGCTCGTGTCCGCGGAGCACCACCGGCATCCGGTTGACGGCGAGGCAGTGGTGGTCGGTGAGCACCGTCAGGTCCACGCCGGACAGCGTGCCGTCCAGGGCGCTGCGCAGCCGGCCCTCGGGCACGACCTCGTCGATCCGGCTGCCGAGGGCGGTGCCCAGCCCGAGCAGTCGGCGGGCCTCGTCGTTGACGACGCTGATCCTGCCCTGCGGGTCGAAGGCGACGACGCCCTCCTTGATGCCGTGCAGCATCGCCTCGCGGTCCTGGAGCAGCCCGGCGATCTCCTCCAGCTCCAGGCCGAAGGTCGTCCGCTTCAGGCGGCGGGCGAGCAGGTAGGAGGCGGTGGCGCCGACCGCGAGCGCACTGCCGAGGTAGAGGCCGAAGGCGGACAGCTCGCGGCGCAGCTGATCGAGGACGTTCTTCTCGGCGATGCCGACCGACACCTCGCCGACCAGCTCGCCGGTGGGGCCGTGCAGGGGGGCCTTTCCGTTCGCGGAGCTGCCGGTCACGCCGTGGTTGATGCCGACCCACGTCCGGTCGCCGAGCACCGCCAGCGGCTCCTCGACCGCCCTGCCGATCAGGTCGGGGTGGGGGTGGGAGTGGCGGATCCCCTGCAGGTCGATCACGACGACGTACGACGCGCCCGAGGCTGCCTCGATCCGGCCGGCGATGGCCTGCACCACGTCACCGCCGCCGCCGTACTCCATGGCGTTGCGGATCTGCGGATCAGCGGCGGTGGTCTCGGCGATGGCAAGCGCCCGCTGCTCGTACTCCCGGTCCAGCTGGGCGCGCTGCGCCTGGGCGAGCAGGACGAAGCCGATCACGCTCGTGACGGCGAGGATCGCCAGCTGGCCGGTGAGGATTCGGACCGAGAGTTTCCGGCCGCGTCCGCGTCGAAGCACCGACATTCACCTCCGCCTCGCGTCCGCGCTCCGCAGATTGTGCCTGCTCGAAAGGGTTTTGCCCACCCTGGTGAATGTGAGCAGAACGAGCAGAACCTGGATTACGCGGTGAACCTGCGCAACGTTCGCAAGACTCCCGCCCCCCCTGCGCCGGGCCCTACCTTCACACCACCGCTTAACACCCCGGAAACAACGGGGAGGTTGCGGACCACCCGCACGACCCGGCCCCAAGGCGGTGCACGCAGTGAACGAGACATCCAGCGGCGCGATCCCGGCGATCGAGCTGCGCAGCGCGACCAAGAGGTTCCGCACCCCGTCGGGCGGCGTCTACACGGCCATGCGCAACCTGGGCATGACCGTGGCCCCCGGCGAGTTCTGCGCCGTGGTCGGACCGACCGGCTGCGGCAAGTCCACCACCCTCTCGCTGATCTCCGGCCTGGAGCCCGCCAGTGAGGGCCGGACGCTCATCCACGGCGAGCCCGTCGAGGGCATCGACCCCCGGGTCGGCTTCATGTTCCAGACCGACGCCGTCTTCCCCTGGAAGTCGGTGCTCGACAACGTCGCAGCCGGGCCGATCTTCCGCGGAGTCGGCAAGAAGGAGGCCGTCGCCAAGGCCCGCGACTGGCTGCGCCGGGTCGGCCTGTCCGGGTTCGAGGACCGGCTGCCGCACCAGCTGTCCGGCGGCATGCGCAAGCGCGTCGCCCTCGCCCAGACGCTGATCAACGAGCCCGAGATCCTGCTCATGGACGAACCGTTCTCGGCCCTGGACGTCCAGACCCGGCAGATCGTCCAGGACGAGCTCCTCGCCCTGTGGGAACTCACCCGGCCCGCCGTCGTCTTCGTCACCCACGACCTGGAGGAGGCCATCGCCCTGGCCGACAAGGTGGTGGTGCTCACGGTCGGCCCGGCCACCGTCAAGGACACCTTCCCCATCGACCTGCCGCGCCCGCGCAAGGTCCAGGAGATCCGCTTCCACCCGCGGTTCGTCGAGCTGTACGAGCAGATCTGGAACAGCCTGCGCGACGAGGTGCAGCTCGCCTACGCCCGTACCGCCGGCACCGCCCCGGAGCCCGCCAGCGCCGAGACCTCGGGAGCGACCCGATGACCGGCCTGCAGAGCGCCGCCGCACGGCCGTCGTCCGACCATCCCGCAGAGAGCCCGACCATGACCCAGACCACCGGAGCGCCGACCGACGAGGCCGCGCTGCTGCGCGCCGCCAGGGCGCGGGTGCGCCGCCGCCGGCTGCTCGTCCTCGCCGCCCAGGCCGCGCTGATCGTCGCCGTGCTCGGCGGCTGGCAGCTCGGCGCCGACCAGGGCTGGCTGGACACCTTCACCTACGGTTCGCCGAGCGGTGTCGCCGAGCAGCTGAGGGTCTGGTTCACCGAGGGCACGGCGACCGGCTCGATCTGGCGGAACATCGGCGTGACCATGCAGGAGACCGTCTTCGGCTTCCTGATCGGCACCGGCTCCGGCGTCGTACTGGGCATCGCGCTCGGCCGGATCAAGGCGCTGGCGGACATCGCGGCACCCTTCATCAAGGCGGCGAACTCCATCCCCCGCATCGTGCTCGGCTCGATCTTCATCATCTGGTTCGGGCTCGGCCCGTCCGGCAAGATCGCCCTGGCCACCGTGCTGGTCTTCTTCTCCGTCTTCTTCAACGCCTTCCAGGGCACCCGCGAGGTCGACCAGAACCTGATCTCCAACGCCCGGATCCTCGGGGCCTCCCCGTGGCGGGTCACCACCCAGGTCGTGCTGCCCTCCGCGATGACCTGGATCATCGCCTCGCTGCACGCCGCGTTCGGCTTCGCCCTCATCGGTGCGATCGTCGGCGAGATCCTGGGCGCCCAGTACGGCCTCGGCCAGCTGATCGCCCAGGCCCAGGGATCCTTCAACGCCGACGGCATCTACGCCGGCACCGTGATCATCGCCGTCCTCGCGCTGCTCGCCGAATGGCTGGTGACCCGGTTCGAGAGGCGCGTGCTGCGCTGGCGCCCCGCCCAGTCCGGCACCGAGGCCGCCCGCATCTGACCCACCCCCACCGCACCACCCGCACCACCCGCACTCACGCGGTTCGACCCACCTCCACCGCAGTTCCCCACCCACTGAAGGAGTCCGGCAATGTCGCTGGCCAAGAGATCCGCCCTCGCCGTGGTCGCCGCCACCACCCTCGCCCTGTCCCTCACCGCCTGCAGCGGCGGCAGCAGCGGTGGCGACGCCAAGCCCGCCGCCACGAACGCCGGCGGCGAGACCACCGTCAAGATCATGGTCGGCGGTCTCAACAAGCAGATCTACCTGCCCGTGATGCTCGCCCAGAACCTCGGCTTCTTCAAGGCGCAGGGCATCGACGCACAGCTGTCCGACGAGCCCGCCGGCGTCGACGCCGAGACCGCGATGCTCGCCGGCCAGGTGGACGCGGTGGTGGGCTTCTACGACCACAACATCGACCTGCAGTCCAAGGGCAAGTCCACCGAGTCCGTCGTGCAGCTGCTGCAGGCCCCGGGCGAGGTCGAGATGGTCCGCACCGACGTGGCCGACACCGTGAAGTCGCCGGCCGACTTCAAGGGCCGCCACCTCGGCGTCACCGGTCTGGGCTCCTCCACCAACTTCCTGACGCAGTACCTGGAGTCGAAGAACGGGGTGAAGCCGGGCGAGGCCACCTCGATCGCGGTGGGCGCCGGCTCCACCTTCGTCGCCGCCATGCAGAACAAGCAGATCGACGCCGGCATGACCACCGAGCCGACCATCTCCATGCTGATGCAGAAGGGCCTCGCCAAGCCCCTGATCGACATGCGGACGGCGGAGGGGGCGAAGGCGGCACTCGGCGGCACCTACCCGTCCTCGTGCCTCTACCTCACCACCGACTACGTCAAGAAGAACCCCGAGGCGGTCCAGAAGCTCGCCAACGCCTTCGTCGAGACGCTCAAGTGGATCCAGGGCCACACCCCGGCCGAGATCACCGAGAAGATGCCCGCCGACTACTACGCCGGTGTCGGCAAGGACGTCTACGTCAAGGCCCTGGAGAACGAGAAGAGCATGTACTCCCCGGACGGCCTGATGCCCGCGGAGGGCCCGCAGACCGTGCTCAACGTGCTCTCCGCCTTCGACCCGACCGTCAAGGGCCACACCGTCGACCTGACGAAGACCTACACCAACGACTTCGTCCAGAAGGCCAAGTAGCACCGAGCCCCGACCGGAGGACCCGAGCCCTCGGGCGCATGTGGACGCGCCCGAGGGCCCGGCGCTGCCCTCAGCCGAACGGCGTCAGGCACGCTCTCGCAACGGCCCGAACCCGATCGCCACGATCAGGCGGGTCGGATGCGGCAGGGCCCGGCCGGTGCCGAGTTGGGGCGGCAGCGGCCGGACCCTGCCGGTGACGGAGTTTGCGCTCCGCCTCGACGCTACGGGGCCGCGCCCAGCTCGGGGTGAGGCGCACCGGGGGTGGGTCCGGGTGGGTGATCGGCCGGCGGTGGCGGGTGATCGGCCGACGAGGTGGCCGGAGGCTCTGGTCGGCCGTCAGCCGTGCCGGGTGCGGCGGCGGAGCGTCCGTGCGAAGCGGCCGATCATGACGGCGTTGGCCAGGCCGGCGGCGGTCGTCGCCGCGGTGAGGAGCAGGGGGCCGCACCATTCGAGCGGGCTGTCCCACACCAGGGCGGGCAGCGGCAGCGCGAGGACGCCGAACGGCGCCGTGGCCAGGACCGGCCACATCCCCGCGAACGAGGTGTCCCGGGCGACGTAGGCGGCGTGCAGGAACACGGCGATCGCGACCACCACCAGGCCCAGGTAGGCGCGGGAGAGCAGGTTGTCGAACGCGGGCCGCAGCAGCGCGGCGAGACGGTTGACGCGGGCGTCGGCGGAGCGGGACATGGCTGTGGTCCTTCAGATGGTCGGTCCCGGGGGCAAGGTTTACGCCCGCGGACCGGGTGGATCCTTCCTATGCCCCGTATCTTCGGGCTGCCGGTCGGCCGGCCACATGAGTAGGTGTACTCACCTCACCTGAGAACCGATCACCCGACCTACCTGCCCTGCGGGCTACTCGGACGACCCATGGGCCTGAATGCCTCGGGCAAGGGAGCGGTTGCCCATGGTGCGGGGTGCCTCGTCTTCCACCGAAGTACAGCCGGTCTGAAACGCTGCCCTGCCCAACATCAGCCGCTGGGCCACCGCACAACGGGTGGTGCCGCTCGCCGGTCGAGGCGGGCGGTTCTCGCCGGGCGGGCGTCGCGGGGGCTGTCGTGGGGGCTGTCGTGGGCGGTGGCTCGGTCGTCTTCCGATCCGGTGGCCAGAGCCTCGCCCTGCCCGCGCCGTCTTGAGGTGGTCTCCCGGATCGGCGGACGCCGTCCGCCTGGGCCTGGTTGCCCTCGCGGTGTGCGGCCGGGTCGGGCTCTGACGCCGATCGGCCGGTGCGGGGCTGGCCGGCGCGCTGCCGCGGGCCGGTCGGGTGCTGGTGCTGGTGGTGGGGCGGTGTTGGGGGTGGAGCGGTGTTGAGGGTGGAGTGCAACGTGAGCGCGGCGTGCGCGGTCGCTCTCGTCGACGTCCTGTACGCGGCGCCGGCGACGGTGTGGGGGGCGCGGTTGTCGGGGGCGGTCGTGGGGTGGGAGTCGTGGGCGCGGGCGGTCGCGGCGCGCGGGCTCTGGGAGGTGTCGGCGGTCGTGGCCGGCGAGGGGCGGGACCGCGGGTGACGGAGGGTCGGGGGCGGGGTTCGGCGGGGGCTCGGGCGGGGCGTTGCGGGGGTGTTCCTGCGGTTCGCGGGCCTGGTGATGGTCGGCCGGACGGCGGTGTCGTACGTCGCGGCGTTGGTGGCGGGAGGGGGCGGTCGGGGTGGTGCGGCGGAGTGGGCGGGGTTCGTGGCCGGGGTGTGGGTGGCGTTGCTGACGTGGTGGCAGTTCCCGGTGGTGGTGGGGGTGTCGATGGGCGTGCGTCTCTTGCCATAGGCGCGGCACTTGGCCTGCTGCGCGGGGGCACGGACTGGCGGGCCATTGCTTTGTGTGACTGGACTGGGTGTGATGGGTGACGGCTGTGGCTGGTGCCACCAAGACGGGCGGCGGAGGCGGGAACTCCGGTTGATTCGGTGACGGATCGTCATGTGACGATCGCTTCGGGTGGAGCTCGCGGGCGGCTTCGCCGAGGCATTGGTGTGATCGGGGGCGCATTGGCGGCCTTTTCGATCATAAAAAGCCCCTCAAAAGCACTCATTTCCGGCCCGATTTCTTGATCTTTACCGCCGGTAACAGTCAACTGACCTGCGCCGTCGAGGAATTGCTTGATGACCGACCGCAACCGCCCGTAGCTTCTTGGGCGGTGCAACGAGCACCACCCGGGTTCACCCCGATGCACGGCCCGCCGGCCGACCCCCGGCGCGAGGGCCGTGCCCGCCGACCGGCCGAGCTCGGAACGGGCCGGCGGCGAGCGGGCGGGACCGGGGCGGCACGGCACGTCGGACACGTGCCCGGCCGCCCGTCGAGTGAGGTGAGCGGAGCGTGGGCCCCACCGGGGCCTGGTTCCGCATGCCTGCCCGGGGCTTGTCGAGAGGATGTTCATGACTTCCGGTCACGAGACCACCGCCGCCACCACCTCCACCAAGGCCACCACCAAGCGCAACCGAGTCCGCGTGGCCGTCGTGGCCGGCGCCGCCGTCGCGGCGCTGCCGGTGGCCGGACTCGTCTCGGCCCCCTCGGCCTCGGCCGCCTCCGCCTCGACCTGGGACGCCGTCGCCCGGTGCGAGAGCGGCGGCAACTGGTCGATCAACACCGGCAACGGCTTCTACGGCGGCCTGCAGTTCACCGCCGGCACCTGGCGGGCCTACGGCGGCACCGCGTACGCACCGCAGGCGAACCGCGCCAGCAGGGCGCAGCAGATCGCCGTCGCCGAGAAGGTGCTCGCCTCGCAGGGCCCCGGTGCCTGGCCGGTCTGCTCCAGGAAGGCCGGTCTGACCAGGGGCGGCGCGCCGGCCCATGTCGACACCGCCACCAAGTCCAAGCCCGCCCAGGCCCCGGTGCCCGGCCGGAGCTCCACCGATGCCACGCGATCGGCGCGGACGACGACAGCGTCGGCCCCGGTCAACTCCCCGAGGAACGGCGCCCCCACCGGCACCTACACCGTCAAGAGCGGCGACACCCTGAGCGAGATCGCGGTCAAGTTCGGCACCGACGTGCGGAGCCTGTACGCGCGGAACATCCGGACCATCGGCGGCGACCCGGACCTGATCTTCCCGGACCAGGTGCTGGACCTCTGACCCCTGGTCGGACCACGGCCGGGGGCCCCCGCCGCTGGGGGGGCGCGGCGGCGCGGGGGGGCCGCGGCGTCGGGGGGGCCCCCGCCCGCGCGGGCGCGCGCCCCCGCGGGGGGACAGGCCCCCCCGGGCAGGGTGGTGGGG
>NZ_JBHWBW010000157.1:0-15478 GCF_042735675.1 Kitasatospora sp. NPDC059571 | reverse complement strand
GGGGTGCCGCGGTGTCCGGGGCGCCGGCCAGGGCGTCGTAGAAGGTGATCCTGGCGGCGGCCAGCCGGCCGTGGATGCGGGCCTCGCGGCGCTCGGCGCGGGCCATCCGCCGGGGCCTGGAGGTGTAGCGCCAGCGGGCCCAGGGGCTCTGCGGGCGGGCGAGCCGGACGGCGCCGACCATGGCGAGCGGGGGCAGCATCACGCCGAGCAGCCCCGTCCAGAGCTTGCCCTTGAACAGCGTCACGGCGACCAGGAGCAGCAGGATCGCGGCGCCGACCAGCTGGCCGACCGTCAGCCGGGCCTTGAAGCCGCCGAGCGGGAGCTCCCCGAGCAGGAGCAGGCCGATCAGGGCGACCGCGAGGACGACGGCGTCCACGGACTTGCGGCCCTGCTCGCTCCAGTAGACGTCCTCCAGGTGCAGGACGAGGGCGAACTCGTCGAGGACCAGTCCGGCGCCGATGCCGAAGCCGACGGCGAGGACGTTCCACAGGGCGCCGCCGTTGCCGCGCACGGTGAACGCGCCGACGCCGCAGATCAGGACCAGTGCCTGACCGAACACCACGTGGTGGATGTGCAGGCCGCCGGGGGTGACGTTGCCCGGCCACCAGCTGGTGCCGCGCCGGATCATCCGGACGCTGAACCGGATGAACAGGAAGGACCCGATCAGTCCGACCAGCAGGAGGAAGAGCGGTTCCCGGCCGGTCTCGACGATCCGCTCCCGGTACGCGTCGAGCACCGACTGCCACATGGGTGCGGGACCTCCGGGGCGCGCAGGTTCGGCGGATCCCTCCATGTGACGGCCGCTCAGGGGGCGCGTGCCAGCGGTCCGCACGCCCCGTAGGCCGAACGGGCGATCGGATTCCCCGGTCCGGACCCGATCACCCGTCCGACCGCCCCGCCTTCACGGGTGACACGGGCGGGCCGTGCCATGCTGTGGGCCGACCCGCCCTCCCGGACCCGTCGATCCGACTGTCGGACTGTCAGCTCGTCCGGACGCCCGCCCGCGCTCGGACCCGACCCGAACGGACACGACCTTGGACGCTCTCTCCCGCCGGACCCTGCTGACCGCCGGGGCCGCCACCGCCGCCGCCCTCGCGGCCGGCTGCGCGAGCGACACCGGCACCGCCGGCGGACAGGCGGCAGCACCGCCGGCCCGGGCCTCGGGAGGCTCCGGCACCCCGACCGCGACGCCGCAGCCGCCGGCCACCCTGATCGGCGACGGGTCCACCTCCGACACCGGCCCGCAGCCGCACCAGCCCGAGCCGGAGGCGCTGGAGCCGGGCCAGACCCCGCCGCAGTTCGTGGTCTTCTCCTGGGACGGCGCGGGCGAGCTGGACAACCAGCTGTTCAGCCGGTTCCGCAAGCTCGCCCGGGACCACAACGCCAAGATGACGTTCTTCCTGAGCGGCATCTACGCCCTGCCGGAGGGCAAGAAGGACCTCTACCACCCGCCGCAGCACCCGATCGGCGCCTCCGACATCGGCTACCTCAGCAACGAGCACGTCCGGGCCACCCTCCAGCAGGTCGGCGAAGCGTGGCTGGAGGGCCACGAGATCGGCACCCACTTCAACGGGCACTTCTGCGGGCCGACCGGGGGCGGCCGGTGGTCGCCGGAGGACTGGGACAGCGAGATCCAGCAGGCGATGGACTTCGTCATGAACTGGCGGACCAACACCGGCTACACCGACCTGCCGGCGCTGCCCTTCGACTACCGCAAGGAGCTGATCGGCGGGCGCACCCCGTGCCTGGAGGGGCAGCGCGGCCTGCTGCCGACCGCTGCCAAGCGCGGCTGGAAGTACGACAGCAGCGGCCCCGGCGGCCTCCAGGTCTGGCCGCAGAAGTTCCAGGGCGGCGCGCTGTGGGACATGCCGCTGCAGTCGATCCCGTTCCCCGGGCACAGCTTCCAGGTGCTGTCGATGGACTACAACATCATGTACAACCAGTCCGGGGCCACCACCAAGGGCGACGCCGCCAAGTACGACGGCTGGCAGACCCAGGCCCGCGACTCCTACCTGGCCGGGTTCCAGCGGGCGTACACCACCAACCGGGCCCCGATGATCATCGGCAACCACTTCGAGCAGTGGAACGGCGGCATCTACATGAACGCCGTCGAGGAGGCGCTCAAGCAGATCGCCGACAAGCCGGACGTCCGGCTGGTGAGCTTCCGCCAGCTGGTCCAGTGGCTGGAGGCGCAGGACGCTGCGGTGCTGCGCAAGCTCCAGACGCTGGCCCCCGGGGAGTCGCCGGCCGGCGGCTGGCGGAGCTTCCTCGGCGGCGCCGGGTCCTGACCGCCGCCGGGGCGGCCGGACTCACCCCGCCGGGCGGGTCCGCCCCGACACCAGGGCGCCCACCAGCGCCACCCCGGTCATCACCAGGAAGATCACCGCGAACGCCCCGCCCGGGGCGTGCCCGCCCTGGGCGGCGGCCGCCGAGCCACCGCCCAGCGCCGCGAACAGCACGCCGGCCAGACCGATCAGCAGCACGTTGCCGAGCGCGTCGCTCAGCTGGATCGCCGCCGAGTTGGCGCCGGTGTCCTCGGGCGCCGACAGCTTCATCATCAGCACGCTGATGCTCGCCACCGCCAGGCCCATGCCGACCCCGCCGACCGCCCAGGCCGCCGCGGCCGTCCAGACCGGCACGCCCGGGACGAGCACCAGCGCGGCACCCGCGATGGCCACCGCGCACAGCACGAACCCGACCCGGATCAGCGCGTCCCGGTGCCGCTCCGCCCGCGGCCGCCCCTGCAGCCAGGAGCCGAGCGCCCAGGACAGCCCGCCGCTGGTCAGCGTCATCCCCGCCAGCGTCGGGGACAGATGGCGCTGGGTCACCATCATCAGCGGGACGAACGCCTCCGCCGCGAAGAACGCACCCGCCGCGACCCCGCGCAGCAGGATCACCGTGGGCAGCCCGCGGGCAGCCCGGAGCGTGCCGGCCGGCAGCAGCCGCAGCACCGACGGCACCAGCAGGCCGGCCCCCAGCAGCGCCGGCACCAGGCCGAGCAGGTCCAGCCGCTGACCGGCGTACTGGAGCAGGCCCGCACCGAGGGCGGCGAGGGCGGCGCACCAGGTGCGGCGGCGGTCGAAGGCCACCCGCACCTGCTGCGGCTGGGCCCGCTCGGAGCGGCGCAGCGCCGGGCCCATCACGGCGAGCGGCAGCAGGATCAGCACCGGCACGGCCAGGAAGACCCAGCGCCAGCCCAGGTGCTGGGTGACCGCGCCGGAGACCACCGGCCCGACGATCGAGGGCAGCACCCAGGCGGCCGAGAACGCGGCGAACACCGACGGCCGCAGCCGTTCCGGAAAGGCCCGGCCGACCACCACGTAGAGCGCGACGATCACCAGGCCGCCGCCGAGGCCCTGGATCGCCCGGCCCGCCACGAACGGCCACATGCCTGCCGCCGTCCCGGCCACCACCAGGCCGGCCCCGAAGACCGCGATGCCGGTGAACAGCGGCGCCAGCGGGCCGCTGCGGTCGCACCACTGGCCGGAGACGACCAGCGCGAACAGCGTCGTGGTGAAGTAGCCGGAGAACGCGAAGGCGTACAGCCCGAGGCCGTCCAGCTGGCGGGCCGCCACCGGCATCGCGGTGTTGACCGCGGTGGCCTCGAAGGCCAGCAGCAGCACCACCGAGACGATCCCCAGGGTGAGCGCCCGGTACCGGCCGCCCAGCACGCCGCCGCCGTCGTCGGGCGGGGCGGGGGCGCGGTCGGGTCGGGTGGCGGGGGTGGTCGTCATGGCAGCCATCGTAAGGCCCGCGGAGCTGTGTGACTCCTGACTTTCGACCGGGGGAGACTCCGTCCGCGGACGTAGGACCCACGGGCCGCAGGGGCGGTCAGTGCAGCACCTTCAGGCCGACCGCGCCACCGACGATCAGCAGCAGGCAGCTCACCCGGGCGGCCGTCAGCGCGTCCCCCAGCGCCGCGATCCCGTACAGCGCGGTGCCGACCGCGCCGATCCCCACCCAGACCGCGTAGCCCGTCCCCAGCGGGATGCTCCGCATCGCGTACGCCAGCCCGCCCATGGACAGCGCCAGGGCCACCGCGAAGAGCACGGTCGGCAAGGGCCGGGAGAACCCCCGGGACGCCTCCAGGGCGACCGCCCACACCGTCTCCAGCACACCCGCCACGATCAGGACCACCCAGGCCACGACGACTCCTCCGCAGTAGCGGGCGGCAGCTCCTCGCGCTGCCGCCTCCGTACTGCGCCGTCTTGTCGTGCCGGGTACGACGCACCTCGTCCGGGGCGATCCCTCGCCTGCTTCGAACGTAACACACGACGACACACAGAATTCATACTCGGATATTGACGCGCCCCGGGCGGCGCCCCATAAGATGAATTCATCAGCGGTCAGGAAATCGACGACAGGAGTCGGCCATGAACAGGAAGACGGTGGCGATCAGCGCGCCCCGCACCTGTGCCGCCTGTTGTCCGTGCCCCCACTGCGCCTGAGCGCAGACAGCCCGCACCACCCTCCCGGCCGTGTGCCCGAGTGGCTCAGGGGACCGACTGCAACTCGGTTTACGTGGGTTCGAATCCCGCCACGGCCTCTTTTCCGAATTCCCGCAGGAATTGCTCAGGCTCAGTGCAGGCCCGGCACGCGGGAGCGGAGGTCCGCCGCCCACTCCGCCTGGAACTGCTCCACCGACCGGCCGGTCGCGGTGGCGATCTCCTGCTGGTAGTTCTTCGGGTCCGTGTAGTGGGCGGCGACGAAGGCGAGCGCCTTGTCCTCGCCGTACGTGGCGGCCAGGTAGCGGACCGCGTCCGCGCTCAGCGTGTAGTTGGCGCTGCGCTGCCGGGCCTTGTCGGAGTAGAAGTCGGCCACCGGCGGGAGCCCGACGGGGGCGGCGTAGCCGTGCAGGGCCGCCTTGGTGTCGGCGGCGGCCGCGGCGTCGCGGCCGCGGAAGGCCATGTAGTCGGCGAAGCCCTCGACCACCCACATCTGGGTGCTGGCCATGTCCTTGACCAGCGCGACCTCGGTGCGGAACGGCTCGACGATCGCGTGCGCCATCTCGTGGCGGCCGATCTCGCTGACGCCGTCCTTCCAGTTCTTGCCGGTGAAGCGGCTCTGCGCGGTGTCCATGACGATCCGGGAGCCGCCCGACTCCTCGTGCCTGGCGCCGTACGCGACCACCGGCATGTTGACGCCCGCCTCCAGGCGGTCGTTCTTGCGGCCGTCCCCGGCGTACAGCTTGTTGTACACGTCGCGGTTCTTCTCCAGGACGACGAAGAAGCCGCGGCCCGCCGACCGGCCGCCGGAGGTGGCGGGGCCGGCCTTCCGCCAGGCGGCCAGGTCGTCCTGGGCGGCCCGGTCGAGGATGTCGGCGTCCCGCGCCACCTCGCCGCCCTGGGCCTTGTCGGCCACCACCACGAGGTTGCCGCGGACCGCCACCGCGAGTTCGCCGTAGAGGTCCCACGGCCCCGGGTAGAGGGCGGTGTTCGACGAGGAGTCGCCGGCCACGTCGGTGATCACCCGGTCGTCGGCCCCCGTCCCGGTGGCGGCGGCGGAGGCGGTGGCGGTGCCGGTGACCCCCGTCCCGGCCACGTGCCAGGTGTACTCCTCCGGCAGCGGCAGCAGGTCGACGCCCTTGACCTGGTGGACGAAGGTGACGGGCAGTTCGCCCGTCACGGTCGGGGCGGGCGCCCGGACGACCCACTCCGCCTTGTCCCAGGGGATCCTGACGAGGTTGCGGAAGGTCCTGCGCTGCTTCTCGCGCAGCTGGGCATCCTTGAAGGGCTTGAGGAACGCCTCCTCGTCCTTGGCGGCGAGCGCGGCGGTCATGCCGTCCGCGACCTTCTGCCAGGCGGCGTGCGGATCGGGCCGGTTCGCCGCGTACTCGTGCTGCTTCTGGACGTTGCGGACCACCAGCACGACGAGGACGCCCAGCAGCGCGAACACCACACCGAGGCCGATCAGCAGGATCCGCAGCAGCGGGCGGCGGCGCTGCGCCGGGTCGGGACCGCCCGCCGGCGGCCCCGCCTGCCAGGGCGGCGGACCGGCCGGGCCCTGCGGCGCACCGGGGAAGGGCGGCTGCCCGAAGGGCCGCGGCACCGGCGGCGGTCCGGCCTGCGTCGGGAAGGCCTGGGGCGGGAAGCCCGCCGGCGGGCCCGGCGGCGGGAACTGCTGAGGCGGGAACTGCTGAGGTGGAACCGACATACCACTCCCCCGATGTCTTCGACCTGTCGCGTCAGCCGCTGCGGCCGTGCGACAGGCCCGGGGGCGCGCCGCACCCCCGGGTCCGGGCGGCGATCACGGGGGAGAAACCTAGCACCCGCCGAACCGGTTCAATCGAACAGTTCGGCGGGCGGGGCGGTCGGACGGGGGGTCAGGCGACGATCGCGTCCTCGGGGAGGATCGGCAGCCGGCCGACCGGGAGGCCGGTGGCGGCGCGCACCGCGGCGGCGACCGCCGCCGGGGCGACCACCGCCGGGACGGCACTGACCGCCTTCGCCCCGAAGGTGGCGACCACGTCGCGCTCCTCGATCAGCGCGGCGATCCGGATCTCCGGGGTGTCCAGCGCGGTCGGCAGCCGGTAACCGGTGAGCGACGGGCCGAGCGGGCGGCCGCCCTCGGTCCGCAGGTCCTCCAGCAGGGCCAGACCCACGCCCTGGGCGACCGCGCCCTCGATGCGGTCCTCGATCTGGCGGGGGTTCAGCGCCCGCCCGACGTCCTGGGCGACCGTCACGTCGACCACCCGGACGGCGCCGAGCTCGATGTCGACGTCCACCACGGCCCGCATGGCGCAGAACGCGATGGAGACGAACGCGTCGCCGTGCCCGTTCTCGTCCAGCGGCTCGGTCGGGTGCGGGCGGCACTGCGCGGTGGCCCAGAGCTCCTTGCCCTCCAGCGCCTCGGTCACCGGCATGCCGAGCACCCCGTCGTACGAGGTGATCTTCCCGTCGGCGATCGACAGCAGCTCCACCGACATGCCGAAGTTCGCGGCGATCGGCTGGAGCAGCTGGTGGCGGACCATCAGCGCGGCCTTCTCCACCGCACCGCCGGACACCCAGGTGTGCCGGCCACGGGCGGACGGGCCGGCCGGCGGCTGGTCGGAGTCGGCCGGGGCGATGTAGACCTCGGAGACGCCGAGCACGCTCTGCACGATCTGCCGGGCGAGGGTGGCGAAGCCCTGGCCGGCGTCGACCGCGGCGCAGATCACGGTCGCGTGGTCGCCACTGACCCGGACGGTGGCGGTCGAGACCTCGTCGTCGCCCTCGGCGCCGAGCATGTGGACCATGCCGACGGCGTAGCCGATGCCGCGCCGCACCGCCGACGGGTCGCCGGCGCCGCCCGGCCCGCCGGGCAGCATCCAGTCGCCCTCCGGGGCGTCCAGCGGCAGCGCCGGCAGCGGCAGCTCGGTGACCGCGTCGAGCAGCGCGGCGACCGGCGCCGGGCAGGTGACCGCCTGGCCGGTCGGCAGCGGGTCGCCGGTGGCCATGGCGTTGCGGCGGCGGATCTCCAGCGGGTCGACGCCGACCTGCTTGGCGAGCTGGTCGAGCTGGGACTCGTAGGCGAAGCAGGTCTGCAGTGCGCCCTCGCCGCGCATCCGGCCGGCCGGCGGGTTGTTGGTCCGCACCGCCCAGGCGTCCACGAAGACGTTGGGGCAGGTGTACGGGCCGACCGAGAAGGCCGTGGCCGCCGCCAGCGCCTCGGCGGAGACGTCCGCGTAGGCGCCGCCGTCGAGCAGGATCTGCGCCTCGACCTTGACCAGTCGGCCCTCGGCGTCGGCGTGGTGGCGGTAGCGCAGCAGCGCGGGGTGCCGGGAGGTGTGGGTGTGGAAGGACTCCTCGCGGGTGAGGGTCATCTTCACCGGCCGGCCGGTGCGCAGCGCGAGCAGCGCGAGCACCACCTGGAAGGAGAGCGCCTCGCGGTCGGTGGCGGCGCCGGGGACGCCGGTGACGACGGTGCGCACCCGGTCCGGGTCGAGGCCGAGGCAGGCGGCGGCGCGGTCTCGGTCGCCGTGCGGGTCGGTGGTGGACAGGTGGAGCTCGACGCCGCCGTCGGGCCGGGGCACCGCGAGGCCGGCCTCGGCTCCGATCGGGGCCGGGTCCTGGCGGCCGACCTGGTAGAGGCCCTCGACGACGATCTCACCGACGGCCTCCGGGTCGCCGGTGCGCAGCGGGAGGTGCCGCAGCAGGTTGCCGTCGGGATGCAGCGGCGGGGCGTTGAACGCGGCCTCGGGGTCGGTGACGGCCTCCAGCGGCTCGTACTCGACGACGATCAGCGACGCGGCGAGCCGGGCGGTGTCGGGGGTCTCGGCGGCGACGGCGGCGATCGGCTCGCCGTGGTGGCGCACGACTTCGGCGGCGAGCACCGGGCGGTCGCCGGCCGGCGGGCAGGAGGCCAGGTCGGTGGCGGTGACCACGGCGTGCACGCCGGGCAGGGCGAGGGCGGCCGAGGTGTCGACCGAGACGATCCGGGCGTGCACGTGCGGGGAGCGGAGCACGGCGCCCCAGAGCAGCCCCTCGGCCCACAGGTCGGCGGCGTAGGGGTAGATGCCGAGCGCCTTGGGCAGGGCGTCGGTGCGCAGCGGGGAGGTGCCGAGGCCGAACGGCTCCGCGGCGGGCGCCGGCGCGTCGGTGGGCGCGGTCATGCGTTCTCGTCCTCGGGAATGGTGCTCCCCCCGGCCGAAGGCTGGATGAGGATGCCGTGGGCGGGGGTGGTGCCGTCGTACACGGTGCCGTCGTAGCCGGGGATCCCGTGCACGGGTGCGGCGTGCGGGTCGTGGCCGGGGGCGCCGTAGCCCGGGACGGCGTACCCGGCGCCGGCCTCGTAGCCGGGGTAGGGGGCGGGCGTCCCGTAGACCGGGGTGCCGTGCGGCGGGGTGGGGGTGTACCCGCCGTCGTGGGCGGTGCCGTGGGCGGGGGTGGGGATGTAGGGCGTGCCGTGCGCCGGGGTGGCGTCGTGCGGCGGGCCGTCGTGGGCGGTGCCGTGCGCCGGGGTGGCCTCGTACAGGCCGGTCTCGTACGTGGCGGGGTCGTAGCCGCCGCCCGGGTGGCCGCCGTGGTCGGCGCCGGGGTGGCCGGTGCCGAAGGGGCCGCCCTGGGCCGGGATGTAGGGCGCCTGCTGGCCGTCCTGCGGCGTCCCGTAGTAGCCGGGCTCGTAGACCCCGCTCTGGTGGGCGGTGTGCGGCCCGGGCGCGGCGGCCGGGGGGTGCGCGGCGGCGTACTGGTCGGCCTCGACCCAGAGTTCGGAGTCGGCGTACAGCGGGAGCTCGCCGGCCAGCGGGAGGTCGGCGGCGGACTGCTGGCCGGCCGGGCGGGCCGGCGCGGGCGCCGGGGCCGGTGCGGCGGTGGGCTCGGTGCGCTCCTCGGGGGCGCTCTCGGCCTGCTCGGCGGCGGTGGCCAGTTCGGCCTCCAGCTCCGCCTCGCGGGCCTGGGAGACGCTCTGCACGGCGGCGAGGACGCCGCGGTAGCCGGTGCAGCGGCAGAGGTTGCCGCAGAGCGCCTGACGCGCCTCCACGTCGCTCGGCCGGTGGTTGCGCTGGAGCAGGTCGTGGACGGCCATGGCCAGGCCGGGGGTGCAGTAGCCGCACTGGACGGCCCCGGACTCGGCCAGCGCCTGCTGGACGTCACTTGCGGTGCCGGCGCCGGAGAGGCCCTCGACGGTGGCGATCTCGCTGTCCGCGGCGAGCGCGGCGGGCACCAGGCAGCCGGCCACCAGCTGGCCGTCGACCTGGACCGAGCAGGCGCCGCACTCGCCCTGCTCGCAGCCGTCCTTGGCGCCGGCCAGGCCGAGCCGCTCGCGGAGCACGTACAGCAGGCTCTCGCCGATCCAGGCGTCGGTGACGGGCCGCTCGAAGCCGTTGACCCGCAGCGTGTACGAGGCGACCGGGCGGACGTCGCCGAGGGCGTCGTGCGCGAGGCCGGGGTCGATGGAGTCTGTGGTCACGAGAGCGCCCTTCCCAGTGCCCGGCGGGCCAGCACAGCCACGGTACGCCGCTGCCGGACGAGCACGGCGGCCGACCCCTCGCCCACGCCCTCCAGGGCGGCGTCCGGGATGCACGCGCCGGCGACGTAGTCGCCGAAGGCGGCGAGCGCGGCCGGGTCGATGGCCTGGGCGCCCTCCTCGCCGCGGGCGTCCCAGTCGATGCAGCCGGCCACCCAGGCCTCGGCCTCCAGCGGCCGCAGCGGGACGGGGGCGACGGCGCCCACGGCGCAGCGCACGCCGCGCCGGGCCGGGTCGAGGACGACGGCGACCGAGGCGGTGCCGCGGGACGGGCCGCCGCGGCCGGTGGCCTTGAGGAAGACCTGCGGGGCGTGCAGCAGCGGGACGCGGACCCAGGTGAGCAGCTCGCCGGGGCGGATCGGGTCGAGGCCGGTCAGCAGGTGGCCGACCGGGACGTCGCGCAGCGAGCCGGCCCGGGTGAGGGTGGCGGTGGCCTCCAGCGCGGTGAGCACCGGGAGGGTGTCGCCGGCCGGGGCCGCGGTCGCGATGTTGCCGCCGAGGGTGCCCACGTTGCGGATCTGCGGCGGGCCGGCGGTGCGGGCGGCGTCGGCGAGCGCGGGGATGAGCGCGGCGAAGTCGGGGCGGTCCATCCGGGCGTGGGTGAGTCCGGCACCGAGGACGGCGGTGCCGCCGTCCTCGTAGCGCCAGCCGCGCAGCTCGGTGATCCGGCCGAGGCCGATCAGGGCGGCCGGACGCAGGCGCCCGGCGTTGACCGCCTCCATGAGGTCGGTGGCCCCGGCCACCGGGACGGCGCCCGGGGTTTCGGCCAGCGCTTCGACGGCCTCGTCCACCGAGGCCGGCAGCATGATCGTCCGGTTCACCAGGATTCCACCGTGCTCCACTTGCCCATCGCCTGCCCGGCGCCGGCCCTGCCGTCGGCCGCGGCGCCCCGCGGTACTGCGGCCTGGCCCGTAGGGTACGGGCGACAGCACCGGGTTGGGCAACTCTGGCACACAATCCTGGATGATCACTTGCCGGGTGGCAGGCCGCCGGGCCGCATACCGGACGTATCCGACCACGTTGCGGCTCTGAGCGGAACCGTTCCGCTCAGATGTTCACCGGAAGGTGACGTGGGAGGGCGCTCGGCGGGCCGCCGTGCACCCGGCCGCGACCCCGCCGCCCTCGTGAAGGCGCACGGCGGGGCCGGGCGGGGCGGACGGCCCGCGGTCAGCCGATCGGGCGGCCGGCGACGCCGGGCCACCGCTGCCACGGGTGCGGGCCGCCCGGCGGGCGGTACTCCACGCCGAGCGCGTCCAGCCGGCGGTAGTGGGCGGCCATCCGGCGCTCGAAGTCCGGGTAGTCCCGGCGGGCCGGGTCGCGCGGCAGGCCGGACCAGGCCACCTCGGCGAAGGCCGCCAGCCGCGGGAACGCCCGGTAGTCGATGTCCCGGGCGCTCGCCATGAACTCCGTCCACAGGTTGGCCTGGGTGCCGATCACCCGGTCCGCCGCCGCGCCGTCCAGCTCCGGCGGGACGGGCTCGAAGCGGTAGACGTCCTCCAGCGTGCGGACGTACCCGACCGGGATCGGCTCGTCCGCGCCGGGCGCCTGCCGGTGGTCCAGGTACACGTGCTGCTCCGGGCACATCACCACGTCGTGCCCGGCCCGGGCGGCGGCGATGCCGCCCTCGTAGCCCCGCCAGGAGGAGACCGCGGCGCCCGGGGCGAGGCCGCCCTCCAGGATCTCGTCCCAGCCGATCAGGCGGCGTCCGCGCTCGGCGAGCCAGCGGTCGAAGTGCCCGATGAACCAGCTCTGCAGCCCGTCCTCGCCGGCCAGGCCGAGCTCGGCGATCCGGGCCTGCGAGGACGGGCTGGCCTTCCACTGCTCCTTGGGGCACTCGTCGCCGCCGAGGTGGACGAACTCGGAGGGGAAGACCTCCAGCACCTCCTCCAGCACCTCCTCGAAGAAGCGCAGGGTGGTGTCGGAGACGTTCAGCACATTGGGGTTGATCCCCCAGTCGGTCCACACCCCGAGCCCGGCGGTGTCCACCACGTCGGTGTTCCCGAGCTCCGGGTAGGCGGCGATGGCAGCCTGGGCGTGCCCGGGCAGGTCGATCTCCGGGACGACGGTGATGTGCCGCTTCGCGGCGTACGCGACGATCTCGCGCAGGTCGTCCTTGGTGTAGAAGCCGCCGTGCGGGCGGTCGTCGCGGCGGTCCGCGCTGCGGAAGCCGACCATCGAGCGCTCGCGCCAGGCGCCGACCGCGGTGAGCCGCGGGTGGCGCTCGATCTCGATCCGCCAGCCCTGGTCGTCGGTCAGGTGCAGGTGCAGCACGTTGAGCTTGTGGACGGCCATCAGGTCCAGGAAGCGCAGCACGTCGGCCTTGGGCAGGAAGTGCCGGGCGACGTCCAGCAGCACCCCGCGCCAGGCGAACCGCGGGGCGTCCTCGACGGTCGCGTGGGCCGCCGCCCACTCGGCGCCGGGCAGCGGCGCGCGGCGGTAGATCTGCGGGCCGAACAGCTGGCGCAGGGTCTGCGCCGCGTAGAACAGCCCGGCCCGGCCGCCACCGCGCAGGTAGGCGCCGTACTCGTGGACACCGAGGACGTACGCCTCGCGGCCCTTGGCGGCGCGCAGCTCCGGGTCGAGGTCCAGGTGGATGTCGTGGGCCTCGCCCCCGCGGCGGTCGCCGGGACGGCGGGCGTCGAAGGTGAAGCCGGTCGCGGCGGAGAGCTCGGCCCTGAGCCAGCGGGCGACGCCCTGGGCGCCGTCGGCGGCGGTGATCCGGCTGGTCGGCCGGAGCCGGAAGCTCCACGGGTCGGTCTCCGGCCGGTAGTGGGCCACGCGGCTCGGGGCGGGGATGAGGTCCATGCGGGCCATCCTGCCCCGCTGCCCCCGCATTGGCATAGACCAATCGAGGGGGCGGCGGGAAGCTCCCCGGAGCGGGGGCTAGGACTGCTTGTCGCCGTCGCCGTCGCCGCCCTGGCCGAGACCCTCGAAGATCTCCTTGCACATCGGGCAGACCGGGTACTTCTTGGGGTCGCGGCCGGGGACCCACACCTTGCCGCAGAGTGCGACCACGGGGGTGCCCGACAGGGCGCTCTCCATGATCTTGTCTCGCTGGACGTAGTGCGCGAAGCGCTCGTGGTCGCCGTCCCCGTGGGACACCTGGGGAACGGGCTCGACCAGGGTGCCGGTGCCGAGTCCGCGCTCGGGCTCAAGAGTGCTCATGGGTGCCAAGTCTATGGGGGCCGCTCCGAAGCGGGCCAGTACGCCGGGCGGGGCTCAGTTCAGCGCCGGGTCGTCCGGGTAGGTCGCCAGCAGCGCGAGCGGCCCGCGCTGGCGGCGCAGCACCGAGCGCCACAGCCGCTCCGGCTCGGGGCTGGAGACGTCGCCCGGCTCGCAGTCCACCAGGTGCCAGGCCCCCTCCTCGATCTCCGCCTCCAGCTGGCCGGGCGACCAGCCCGCGTAGCCGGCGAAGACCCGGAGCGCGCCCAGCTCGCCCACCAGCACCTCGGGCGGGGCCTCCAGGTCGACCAGGCCGATCGCACCGTGCACCCGCCGCCAGCCGATCGGCTCCCCGTGCCCCGGCTCGCCGGGCACGACGGCGATCGCCAGCGCCGAGTCGAGGGCCACCGGACCGCCCTGGAAGACCACCGGGGGCTGCCCGGTCAGGTCCGCCCAGCCGTCCAGCACACTGGCCACCTCGACCGGGGTCGGCCGGTTCAGGACCACGCCGAGGGCGCCCTGCGCGTCGTGGTCCAGCAGCAGCACCACCGCCCGGGCGAAGTTCGGGTCGGTGAGCACGGGCGTCGCGACGAGCAGTCGGCCGGTGTGGGAGAGCGCCGCGGTCATGCCCACATGATCCCCCAGTACGCGCCGGTACGGGCAACCAACACGAAACCTCCCCGAGCCGGTGCCGCGGCTCGCCGACACCGCTGGTCACAGCGCTGCGAACCACCCGAACGGCGGCATCGCACCCCCGCCGAAAGGCCGTCCCGACCCCCTCCGCAGCATGATCACCAATAGGGCACACGGGAACCAATCGCCCACCCTCTACCATCTATGGATGGTGGAAGGCCTTTCGCCGGTGGTGAAAGTCCTTCCACTCGTGTTTCCCCTGCGCTCCTTGCAGCCGATCACCCCCCTGCGCACACCCGGATTGCGAGAACGATGACCGACGACGTCCTGCTGGTTCACGGCGGTAACCCGCTCGAAGGCGAGATCCAGATCCGCGGTGCCAAGAACCTGGTGCCCAAGGCCATGGTCGCCGCACTGCTCGGCCAGGGCCCGAGCAGACTGCGCAACGTCCCGGACATCCGCGACGTCAAGGTCGTCCGCGGGCTGCTCCAGCTGCACGGCGTCACCGTCCGCACCGGCGACGAGGACGGCGAGCTGATCCTCGACCCCTCGCACGTCGAGAGCGCCAACGTCGCCGACATCGACGCGCATGCGGGCTCCTCGCGGATCCCGATCCTGTTCTGCGGCCCGCTGCTGCACCGCCTCGGCCACGCCTTCATCCCGGGCCTGGGCGGCTGCGACATCGGCGGCCGGCCGGTCGACTTCCACTTCGAGGTGCTGCGCCAGTTCGGCGCCACCATCGAGAAGCACCCGCAGGGCACCTACCTGGTCGCCCCGCAGCGCCTGCACGGCACCAAGATCGAGCTGCCCTACCCGTCGGTCGGCGCCACCGAGCAGGTGCTGCTCACCGCGGTGCTCGCCGAGGGCGTCACCGAGCTGCGCAACGCCGCCGTCGAGCCGGAGATCGTCGACCTGATCTGCGTGCTGCAGAAGATGGGCGCGATCATCTCGATGGGCACCGACCGCACCATCCTGATCACCGGTGTGGACGAGCTGGGCGGCTACAACCACAAGGCCCTGCCGGACCGCCTGGAGGCGGCCTCCTGGGCCTGCGCGGCGCTGGCGACCAAGGGCGACATCTACGTCCGCGGCGCCCGCCAGATCGAGATGATGACCTTCCTGAACACCTTCCGGAAGGTCGGCGGCGCCTTCGAGGTGGACGACGAGGGCATCCGCTTCTGGCACCCGGGCGGCGAGCTCAAGGCCATCGCGCTGGAGACCGACGTGCACCCCGGCTTCCAGACCGACTGGCAGCAGCCGCTGGTCGTGGCGCTGACCCAGGCCAACGGCCTGTCGATCGTGCACGAGACGGTGTACGAGTCCCGGCTCGGCTTCACCGGCGCGCTGAACCAGATGGGCGCGCACATCCAGCTCTACCGCGAGTGCCTCGGCGGCACCCCCTGCCGCTTCGGCGCCCGCAACTTCCGGCACTCCGCGGTGGTCTCCGGCCCGTCCAAGCTGATCGGCTCCGAGCTGATCATCCCGGACCTGCGCGGCGGCTTCTCGTACCTGATCGCGGCGCTGGCGGCCGAGGGCACCTCCACGGTGCACGGCATCGACCTGATCAACCGCGGCTACGAGAACTTCATGTCCAAGCTGCGCGACCTCGGTGCCCACGTCGAGCTGCCGAACGGCGCGCTCGTCGAGGCCTGACGGCCCGCTCCGGACGCGAGACCGCCCGCGCCCCCCCGCGGGGGGGGGGGGTCTGGAGTAAAAAAAACAACACCCACACACACTC
>NZ_JBHWBW010000156.1:2958-15711 GCF_042735675.1 Kitasatospora sp. NPDC059571 | reverse complement strand
GCGCGGGGGGGGGGGGAGCCCCCACGCGCGGCTCAGCGGGAGATCAGGGGGAGATCAGCGCCCCTGGAGGGACTTGACGTTGTCGCCGAAGGTCCAGCCCTTCGAGCCGTCCCAGTTGATCGACCAGGTCATCAGACCCTTCAGCTGGCCGCTGAAGGCGTTCCACGACTGGCCGACCAGGCTCGGCGCCATGTAGCCGCCGCCCGCGCCGGACTGGGCCGGCAGGCCGGGCACCTGCTTGTCGTAGGGCACCTTGACGGTGGTGCCCTGGATGGTCAGGCCGTTGTTCAGGCAGGTGGTCTGCACCGTGAAGCCCTGGACCGTGCCGGCCTGGTAGGAGTCGCCGGAGCAGCCGTACATGCTGCCGTTGTAGTACTGCATGTTCAGCCACCACAGGCGGCCGTTGTCGACGTACTTCTTGATGATCGGCAGGTAGGCGCCCCAGATGGACCCGTAGGTGACGCTGCCGCCGGTGACGTACGCGGTCTCGGGGGCCATGGTGAGGCCGAAGCCGGCCGGCATCTGGGCGAGGACGCCGTCGATGATGCGGATCAGGTTGGACTGCGAGGCGGACAGCGTGCCGATGCTGCCGCTCCCGGACAGGCCGGTCTCGATGTCGATGTCGATGCCGTCGAAGTTGTACTTCTTCAGGATCGGGACGACGGTCGCCACGAACTTGTCCGCGACGGTGCTGGAGCTCAGGTCGATGCCCGCGGCGGCGCCGCCGATCGACATCAGCAGCGTCGCTCCGGCCGCCTTTGCCTGGCACATCTCGGCGGGGGTCGACACCTTCACGCCGGAGTCCATGCCGTCCTGCCAGAGCACGGTGCCGTCGGAGAGGATGACCGGGAAGGCGGCGTTGATGACGTTGTACCCGTGCGCGGCGATCCGGCTGTCGGTGATGGGGACCCAGCCCATGCCGGGGTGGACACCGTTGCCGGCACCGTCCCAGTTCTCCCAGTACCCCTGCAGCACCTTGCCCGACGGCCTGGGCTTGGTGGCGCAGGTGTCGCCCGGCCCCGTGGGGCTGGTGGTCGTGGTGGGGCTGGCCGACGGGCTGGTCGTCGTGGTGGGGCTCGGCGACGGGCTGGCGGTCGTGCTGGGGCTCGGCGACGGGCTGGGGGTCGGCGACGGGCTGGAGCCGCCGGGGCCGGTGAGTGACACGTCGTCGGCGTAGTACGCGGGCTGCCCGTACCAGCCGTGCACGTAGACCGTCACCGAGGTGGTGGTCGCCCCGGTGGTGAAGCTGACGCTGAGCTGGCCGTACGAGGCGTTGCCCGGCGTCCAGGTGGACGGGTCGGAGGCCGCTCCGGTGCCGGTGGCGCCCAGGTAGACGTAGCTGCCCTGGACGTAGGCGCTCAGCGTGTACTGCGCGTTGGGCTGCACGCTGACGGTCTGGCTGCACTGGGCGTCGTCCTGGCCGGCCGGCGTACCCTTGAGCGCGGAGGCGCCGGAGTGGACGGGACTGCTGACGGCCGCACCGGAGCCGCCGGTGCAGGTCCAGTTGGAGAGTCCGCTCTCGAAGCCGGGGTTGGCCACCAGGTTGGTGGTGGCGGCCCCGGCCGTGACCGAGCCGACCGCGGCGAGGCCGGCACCGATGACGGCGGCGGCGCTCACCCCCGCGAGGGAGCGCCGCAGGGCGGTCCGCCCGTGACCGGCGCGGCCGGTCCTGCCCGGATGTGGAGTACGTGCCTTCCGACGGAACATGCTGTGCTCCCTTCCCGCCGGGCGTCATGGACATGACCAGTCCGTGGGGGTGTGACGCCGGGCCCTGGGTGAGGTGGGGACATGTGAGGCTGTGCCGGATCGGATCGTAGGAACGCACGGCAAGGCCCGTCAATAGGTCTGGACCAATTTGAGACCTCGGCCCGGTCGAACGGGGCCGATGCCCACAACTTCTGCGTACGGGACGACCGATGAGTAGTCCTCGGCCACCGCGGGCAGTCGACCCCGGGCCGTCACGGCCTTCGACGCCCGTGCCCCGGAGCCGTGTCGTGCGGTCGGCCTGCCGCCGCGGCCCGCCGGCGGAGCAGGACCGGGTCAGGTCGCCGCGGGCTGATCGACCACGATCTCGCGCTTGAGGATCTTGCCGGTGGCGCCCTTGGGGAGCTGCTCGGCGAAGGTGACGATCCGGGGGTACTTGTAGGCGGCGACCCGGCGCTTGACGTGCTCGCGGATCAGGTCGGCGGTGGTGTGCGCACCCTCCCGGAGGACGATCACGGCGGCGACCTCCTCCCCGTGGTGCTCGTGCGGGACACCGACGACCGCCGCCTCGGCCACCGCCGGGTGCTCGTACAGCACTTCCTCGACCTCCCGCGGGTAGACGTTGTACCCGCCGCGGATGATCAGGTCCTTCTTCCGGTCGACGATGTAGTAGTAGCCGTCCTCGTCGACCCGGGCCAGGTCGCCGCTGTGGAACCAGCCGTCCTGGAAGGCCTCCTCGGTCGCCTCCGGCCGGTTCCAGTAGCCCTTCATCACGTTCTCGCCGCGGATCGCGATCTCGCCGACCTCGCCGGGCCCGGCCGGGCTGCGGTCGGCGGCCACGAGCCTGAGTTCCGTGCCGCGGACCGGGAGGCCGATCGAGCCGGCCCGTCGCGGCCGGTCGGGGTGGTTGAACGAGGCCACCGGGGCGGTCTCGGAGAGTCCGTACCCCTCCAGCACGACGGTGCCGAACGAGCGCTCGAAGGAGTGCAGCACCTCGACGGGCAGCGCCGCGCCGCCCGAGACGGCCAGCCGCACCTGCGGGAGGTCCCGGCCGTCCGGGGCAACGGTGTTGAGCAGCGCGGTGTACATGGTGGGCACGCCGAGGAAGACGGTGGCGCCGTCCCGCCGGAGGATCTCCAGGGCCTGCCGGGGGTCGAAGCGCGGCAGCAGGGTCAGGGCGGCGCCGGCCGCGGCGGCGGCGTTCATCGCGCAGGTCTGCCCGAACGCGTGGAACAGCGGGAGACCGCCGAACAGGACGTCCTCCGGGCCGAGTTCGAAGAGCGTCTCGACGCAGGTCACGGCGTTGCTGAGCAGATTGCGGTGGGTGAGCTCGGCGCCCTTCGGCGTTCCCGTGGTGCCCGAGGTGTAGAGGATCACCGCGGTGTCCTCGGCGGCCCGCTCGGCGACCCCGTGCAGCGGCGGGATGCTGCCGAGCAGGGCGTCGAAGGCGGTGGCCTCGACGACCAGGCTGCCGACCCCGGCGTCCGCGGCGGCCTCCGCGACCTCGTACGCGAAGGGCGGTGCGGTCAGGACGGTGCGGGCCCCGGAGTCCCGCAGGACGAAGGCCATCTCACGGGCCTTCAGCAGCGGGTTCATCGGCACCACGACGGCGCCGGTGCGCAGCACGGCGTAGTAGGCGACGGGGAAGAGCGCGACGTTGGGCAGCACCAGCGCCACCCGGTCGCCGGGCCGGACGCCGTCGGCGTGCAGCAGGGCGGCCAGCCGGGCGCTGGCGTCCTCCAGCCGGGCGTAGCTCAGGACGGTCCCGTCCTGCCGGACGGCGGTCCGTTCCCCGTGCACCCGGGCCGAGGACACCAGGAGCGAGGCGAGGTTGGTCATGGCGTGGTCTCCTTCGGGGCGAGCCGGTGGTGGCTCCGGTGGGGCCGGCGGACCGTGCGGTCCGCCGGGTGCAGCGGGGTGATCACGTCGCGGGGCGGGACGCCGCCGCGGCCGGGAGCGGTGTCGGCCCGGTGCGGTCCGTCCACAGGGGCGGCAGCGGCCGGCCCGGGCGCAGTGCGAGCCAGAGCCGCGGCAGGTGGCGTCGGTGCCCGGGGCCGTCCCGGAAGGCGGAGCGGGAGTGCAGGACGGCGAGGTTGTTGACCAGCGGCAGGTCGCCGGCCTCCAGGTCGAGGTCGAGCCGGGCCGCCGGGGAGGAGGCCGCCCAATCGATCAGGTCGAACAGCTCGGTGTCGGCCGGTTCCAGCCGCGGCGCGTCGGGGAACCGCTGTGCGGACTCCAGGTGGCGCCGGTGGTAGCGCAGGCTGAGCCTGCCCTCGTGCCGGCAGGCGAGGGGCGCGGTGTCGTACGGGCGCTCGCCCGGCCCGTGCTCCTCCCTGCGGTCCACCGCGTACCGGCGGTAGAGGCGGCCGGCCAGGTCGGGGCGGCGGGCCAGGACGGCGTTGTGGACGGCGGCGGAGCCGGCCAGGCCGATCCGTCCGCCCGCGGCGGCCGGGCGCAGGCAGTGCAGGGCGAGGACGTCGGAGCCGTCGGTGTGGAACCCGAGGGCGGTGCGGGTCTGGTAGCCGCGGGTCGCGGGGTCGGCCGGCGTCCGGCCGGTGTCGCGGACGTGGCCGAGCAGGTGGCCGGCGGCGTTCTGGGAGACCGGGGCGCCGAGGTGCCGGCCGATCCCCCAGAGGACGTTGGCCGCCGCGCCCGCGCCGTACCGGTCGACCGGCAGGCCCTTCACCAGGACGAAGCCCCGGCCGTTCTCCAACTCGTCGGCGATGATGTCCAGTTCGGCAGCGAGGGTGGGCAGCGGGAAGTCCGCCGCGGTCGACCTCAGCAGGGTGGTTCCGCGACTGCGTGCGGTGTGCAGCGCGGCGTCCAGCTCGGCGAGGTGCGCCGGCGACAGCCGGACGGTCCATGCGTCGCGGCCCGCCAGGTCGGGGCCGTGCCAGGCGGCCGGTCCGGTGAGGTGCTCCTGCAGCATTCCGTGGGCTCCTTCCCCCGCCGGACGGCCGGCCGCCGCCAGGGGCCGGGCTGCCGACCTGCTCGGCGGTGGTGCAACGCTAGGAGCCCACCCGCCGCACTGCTTGACTTCACGTGACAGTTGGCTTACCACTTGGGGACATTCACCGAGGGAGGTGATCCCGTGAGGCCACTGGTCCGCACCGCCGCGCTGAGCGGATACGTCGAGCTGAGCCGGTCGCTCGGCCTCGACCCGCAGCCGCTGATGAAGCGGGTCGGTCTGGATGCCGCCGGCCTCGCGGTGCAGGACCGGTGGATCTCCGGTGCGGCCGTGGTCCACCTGCTGGAGCTCTCGGCCGCCGCCGCCCGGCACGAGGACTTCGGCCTGCGGATGTCCGAGCTCCGCCGGTTCTCCAGCCTCGGTCCGATCAGCCTCGTCCTCCGGGAGGAGCCGGACGTGCGCAGCGCGCTCGGACTCATGCTCCGGCACGAGCACATGTACAACGAGGTGCTGCACACCCGGCTCTCCGAGCGCGACGGCCTGGCGACGATCAAGGTCGGGCTGGACCTCGGCGAGCCGACGGAGCACCGCCAGGCGACCGAACTGGCGGTGGGGGCCTTCCACCGCGTCCTGCTCGGCTTCCTCGGCCCCCACTGGCGTCCGCTGTCCGTCTGCTTCACCCATCCCGCCCCGGCGGACACCGGCACCCACCGGCGGGTCTTCGGCTCGACGGTGGAGTTCGGCCGGGAGTTCGACGGCATCGTCTTCTACGCGGGCGACCTCGACTCGCCCAACGCGATGTCCGACCCGCAGCTGCGGACGTACGCCCGGCAGTACTTCGAGGCGATCGCCGTCCCCCGGGACACCACCGTGCCGGACCGGGTGCGCGAGCTGATCGAGGTGCTGCTGCCGACCGGGCGCTGCTCGATCGAGCAGGTCGCCCGCAGCCTGGGCGTCGACCGGCGCACGGTGCACCGCCACCTCGCGCAGTCGGGCGAGACCTTCTCCTCGCTCCTCAACACGACGCGGGTGCAGCTCGCCGAGCAGTTCGTGGCCAACAGCCGGCGGTCGCTCACCGAGATCGCCGACCTGCTGGGGTTCTCGGCGCCCAGCGCGTTCTCCCGCTGGTTCCGCGAGCAGTTCGACTGCACCGCCCGGGAGTGGCGGGAGCGCCGGGGGCAGACCGCGGATCACTGACCGCGTCGGCGCCCGGGGGCAGGTGTCCCCAAATGGAAAGTCCGCTGTCACCCAGGGTCAAGCACGGGCGCCCGGCGCGCCCTACCGTTGCTGCACCGCGAGAGACCGCCGGCCCCGCAACGACGGGCCGGGCGGGGGCCCACCCGCAGCCTCCGCCCCGCCGGCCGGGAGCACCACGCCGTCCGCCCCGTCCGCCGGGCCGGACCCGCACCGCCCCGCACCGCAGCACTCAGCACTCAGCACTCAGCACTCAAGCGGCTCGCGCCACGGCGCCCCGTACCGCGGCGTCGCTCGCCGCACCGGCGCGCACCATCCGACGAAGGAGACGGACCGTGCACTTCCTCGACGACTCCCTGCTGCCCGAGAACCAGCAGAAGCTGGTCATCCAGGCCGCACCCTACGGGCCCGAGTGGCTGCCCGGCGACGCCCCCGACCTGCCGCTCACCATGGACGAGCACGTGCAGGCGGCCGTCGACTGCTACAACGCGGGCGCCACCGTCCTGCACATCCACGTCCGCGAGCTGGACGGCAAGGGCTCCAAGCGGCTGTCGATGTTCAACGAGCTGGTCGGCCGGCTGCGCCAGGCCGTGCCGGACATGGTGCTGCAGATCGGCGGCTCGATCTCCTTCGCCCCCGAGGGCGAGGGCGCGGGCGCCGAGTGGCTGTCCTACGACACCCGCCACATGCTCGCCGAGCTGGACCCCAAGCCGGACCAGGTCACCATCGCGATCAACACCAGCCAGATGAACATCGTCGAGATCATGACGGCGGACGACCTGGAGGGCACCTCGATAGCGAAGCCCGACTACTACCGCGCGTACCGCGACATGTACCTGGAGGCCGGGCCGGAGTTCTACCTGGAGCACCTGGCTCGGCTGCGGGACAAGGGCATCCAGCCGCACTTCCAGCTCGCCACCATCGCCCAGCTGGAGACCGTCGAGCGGCTGATCCGCTCCGGCGTGTACACCGGGCCGCTGGTGCTCAACTACGTGGCCATCGGCGGCGGTTTCGCCGGCCGCCACCCCGCCGACCTGATCGAGTTCGTCCGCCGCACGCCGGACGGCGCGGTGCTCACCATCGAGGCCTCGATGCGCGCCGTCGCCCCGATGAACGCCATCGGCATCGCCCTCGGCTGCCACGTCCGCGTCGGCAACGAGGACAACCTGTGGGGCCGCAAGGGCGAGCGGATGACCTCGGTGCAGCAGGTCGAGCAGATGGTCACGATCGCCGACGCCCTCGGCCGCGACATCGCGAGCGGCGCCGAGGCGAAGGAGATCTACCACATCGGCGAGTACTACGCGGACACCGAGGAGACCCTGGCCCGGCTCGGCATGGTGCCGAACCGCCGCCCCGGGCAGCGCGGCTTCATGCTCCGCGACGTCAAGTACTGATCCCCCTCGGCACCCGACACCCCGCCAACCCGCCCCGAGAGACAGCAACGGAGCACCCCATGGCCCATGCCATCCGCTTCCACGAGACCGGCGGCCCCGACGTCCTGCGCTGGGAGGAGGTCGAGGTCGGGGCCCCGGGCCCGGGCGAGGTCCGGATCCGCCACGCGGCCGTCGGACTCAACTTCGCCGACACGTACTTCCGGACGGGGCTCTACCCCGCCCCGCTGCCCGCCGGGCTCGGTGTGGAGGCCGCCGGCACGATCGAGGCCGTCGGCCCCGGCGTGACCGGCTTCGCCGAGGGCGACCGGGTCACCTACACCGGCAGCCCGCTCGGCGCCTACAGCACCGAACGGGTCATGCCCACCGGCTCGTTGATCAAGCTGCCCGACGCGATCGGCTTCGAGACGGCCGCCGCCATGACCATGCGCGGCCTCACCTCCGCGTACCTGCTGCGCCGGATCCACCCGTTGAAGGCCGGCGACACCGTGCTGCTGCACGCGGCGGCGGGCGGCGTCGGCCTGATCCTCTGCCAGTGGGCCAAGCTCCTCGGCCTCACCGTGATCGGGACGGTCTCCAGCACCGAGAAGGCCGAACTCGCCCGCGCCCACGGCTGCGACCACATCGTGTACTACCGCGAGGAGAACGTCGCCGAGCGGGTCCGGGAGCTCACCGGAGGCGAGGGCGTACCGATCGTCCTCGACAGCGTCGGGAGGACCACCTTCGCCGGTTCGCTCGCCTCGCTGCGGCGCCGCGGACTGCTGGTCTGCTTCGGCACCGCCTCGGGCCCCGTCCCGCCGATCGACGCCATGCAACTCGCGCTCCACGGTTCGGTGTTCGTGACCCGTCCGGCGCTCGCCGACTACATCGCGGACCCGGCGGAGCGCGCCGAACTCGCGGCCGAGCTCTTCGGCCACGTCGCCGCCGGCCGCATCACGATCGAGATCAACCAGCGCTACTCGCTCAAGGACGCCGCACAGGCGCACCGCGACCTGGAGGGCGGCCGGACCACCGGCTCCTCCGTCTTCGTCCTCTGACCCGCGCCCGGCGCGGACCCCCCCCCCCCCCCGGCGGCCACCCCACCGCCTCCCCGGAGGATCCACATGAACCAGACCGCCCTCCCCGGCCCGGCCGCACCGGCCCTGGTGCGCCCGTCCGTCCGCCGCTCGATCAAGGTCGAGCCGCTGACCTGCACCATCGGCGCCGAACTGTCCGGTGTGAACCTCGGCGACGCCTCGCGCGACGCCGACCTGTTCGCCGAGATCAGGGAGCTCCTGCTCCAGCACAAGGTCCTGTTCCTGCGGGACCAGGACATCACCCGGGCCGAGCACATCGCCTTCGCGCAGCGGTTCGGCCCGCTGGAGGACCACCCGGTGGCCGGCAGCGACCCCGACCACCCCGGGCTGGTCCGCATCTACAAGGAGCTCGACAGCCCGCCCGAGCACTACGAGAACGCCCTGCACACCGACGGCACCTGGCGGGAGACCCCGGCGATGGGCGCGGTCCTGCGCTGCGTCGTGACGCCCCCGGTCGGCGGCGACACGCTCTGGGTCAACATGGCCGAGGCGTACCGCCGGCTGCCGGACCGCGTCAAGGAGCAGATCGAGGGCCTGCGGGCCCGGCACAGCATCGAGGCGACCTTCGGCGCGGTGATGCCGACCGAGGCGCGCCACCGGCTGAAGGCCCAGTACCCGGACGCCGAGCACCCGGTGGTGCGCACCCACCCCGAGACCGGCGAGAAGATCCTTTTCGTCAACGGCTTCACCACGCACTTCGTCAACTACCACACCCCCGAGAACGTCCGCTTCGGCCCGGACTACGCCCCGGGCGCGGCCAACCTGCTGACCTACCTGATCAGCCAGGCGGCGATCCCCGAGTACCAGGTGCGCTGGCGCTGGCAGCCGAACAGCGTCGCGATCTGGGACAACCGCTCCACCCAGCACTACGCCGTACAGGACTACTGGCCCGCCGTCCGCCGGATGGAGCGCGCCGGGATCGTCGGAGACAGACCCTTCTGAGCCCGTCCCAGCAACAGGTGAGGTGGTAACAATGGCGTTTCACACCGATGCGGAGCCGGCGGCGGCTCCGGCCGCCGCCGCCCAGGCGCCGGCCGTGTCCCGGCGCTATGCCTGGGTGGTCTTCGCGCTGAGTTTCGGACTGCTCCTCTCGGACTACATGTCACGGCAGGTGCTCAACGCGGTCTTCCCGCTGCTGAAGGCCGAATGGCTGCTGACGGACGCCAAGTTGGGCTCTCTCAGCGGCGTCGTCGCCCTGGCGGTCGGCGTGCTGGCCTTCCCGATGTCCCTGCTCGCCGACCGCTGGGGCCGGGTCCGGAGCCTGGTGGCCGCCGCGATCACGTGGAGCGTGGCGACCCTCGGTTGTGCGGTGGCGGCCGACTACGGCCAGATGTTCGTCGGCCGCCTCTTCGTCGGCATCGGCGAGGCCGCCTACGGCAGTGTCGGCATCGCCGTCGTCCTCAGCGTCTTCCCGATCGGCATGCGGGCCACCCTCTCGGGGGCCTTCATCGCCGGCGGCGCGTTCGGCTCCGTCCTCGGCGTCGCGATCGGCGGCGCCGTCGGCCAGCACCTGGGCTGGCGCTGGGCGTTCGGCACCATGGGGATCTTCGGGCTGGTCCTGGCCGTGGTCTTCGCCGTCGTGGTCACCGAGAAGCGGCTCCACCCCGGGCCGCGCCCGGGCCGGGCGGAGCGGGCGGCGGCGGCGCCGCTGCGCGCCCTGCTGCCCAAGCTGTTCTCCTCGGTCTCGGTGGTCGGTGCCTACGTCGGCAGCGGGCTCCAGCTGTTCATACCCGGAGCACTGATCGCCTGGCTGCCCAGCTTCTTCAACCGCTACTACGGGATGCCCACGGCCAGGGCCGGCGCCACGGCGGGGATCTACGCCCTGCTGATCGGCGTCGGCATGATCGGCGGCGGCATGGCCTCCGACCGGATCAGCCGGTCGGACCCGGCCCGCAAGTGGCTCGTCGCCATCGCCTGCAGCCTGGGCTCGCTGGCCCTGCTGACGGCCGCGTTCCGGATCCCGACGGGGGCGCCCCAGCTCGTCCTGCTCGGCGCCGGCGCGCTGCTCTCCGGCGCGACGGCCGGCCCGGCGGCCGCCATGGTCGCCAATCTGACCCCGGACGCCATCCCGGCGACCGCCTTCGGCACGCTCACCCTGGCGAACAGCCTGCTCGGGCTGGCCCCCGGCCCCGCGGTGACCGGCATGATCGCGGACCGCACGGGTCTGCTCGGCGCACTGCAACTCGTCCCCCTGGTCGCCCTGCCGGCCTCGGCCTGCTTCCTGGTCGGCCGCAGCCGTTACCGCACCGACCTGCGCCGCCTGAACGGCCCCGTCCCGGCCCCCCGCGAAGCGGAGACAGCCGCATGAGCTCCCCTCCCCCTCCCCCGGTCGTGATCGTCCCCGGCCTGCGCGGCCACGTGGCCGACCACAGGCAGACCGTCCTCGCCGACGGGCTCGCCGCCGCCGGCCGGGACGTCCGCACCGTCCCGCCGCTGGCCGGCGACGACGACCGGATCGACTGCGAGGCCCGGGTCGCCGCGTTGGAGGAGACGGTGTCCCGGACCCCGGGCCCGCCGATCCTGGTCGCCCACAGCGCCGGGGTGATGACCACCGTCCACTGGGCGCTCCGGACGGGCCGCGCCGTCCACGGCGCACTGCTGGCAACCCCGCCGGACTTCGACACCCCGCTGCCCGAGGGCTACCCCACCCCGGAGGCGCTCCGGCAGAAGGGCTGGGCCCCGACGCCGAGAACGGCCCTGCCGTTCCCCAGCATCGTCGCGATGAGCGACGACGACCCGCTCGGCCACCCGCAGAGGGTCGCCGGGATGGCGGCCGCCTGGGGCAGCCGCCTGATCGGACTCGGAGCGGTCGGCCACCTCAACCCCGCCTCCGGCTACGGTCCTTGGCCGCAGGCGGCGGAGCTGGTCCGCGAACTCGAGTTCGACTGACGACACCGGCACGCCGGGGCGTGTCCGACGGCTCCCGCCAGGCGCGGGACCCTCGGGCACGCCCCCCGTTTTTCCACCCGCACCACCGGAAGGCGACGATGAGCACCGATACCGACCTGCTGTGGTCCCCGAGCCCGGCCTCGACCGAAGGGTCCGACCTGGCCGGGTTCCTGGACCGGCTGGAACGCACCCGCGGGCTGCGGTTCTCCGAGTACGCGGAGCTGTGGCGGTGGAGCACCGCCGACCTGGCCGGCTTCTGGTCGGCAGTCTGGGAGCACTACGGCCTCGACGCCGTCTCCGGCTACGAGAGGGTGCTCGGCGACGCGGTCATGCCCGGGGCGGAGTGGTTCCCCGGGGCACGGCTGAACTTCGCCGAACGCTGCTTCGCCCGGGCCACCGACGAGCGGCCCGCCCTCGTCGCGCTGACCGAGGACGGCGGGCCCGAGGAGACCTCCTGGCGCGAACTCCGGCGCAAGGTGGGGGCATTGGCGTCCGAGCTGCGGGAGATGGGGGTGCGTCCGGGGGACCGGGTCGCCGGCTACCTGCCGAACACCCCGCACGCCGTGGTCGCGCTGCTGGCCGCCGCGGCCGTCGGAGCGGTGTGGACGGTCTGCTCGCCGGAGTTCGGCACGGCCGGTGTGCTCTCCCGGCTGCGGCAGGCCGAGCCGACCGTCCTGCTGGCCGTGGACGGCTACCGGCACGGCGGCAGGGAGCACGACCGGCTCGCGGCCGTCGCCGAGATCACCGCCGGGCTGCCCACACTCCGGCACCTGGTCACGATCGACAACCTCCGCCCGGCGGCGCCCGCGCCGGCGTCCGCCTGGTCGCCGCGCGGCGACGTGCGGCAGCACCGGTGGGCCCCGCTGACCGCCGGGGACGTCCCGCTCGACTTCGCCGACGTGCCCTTCGACCACCCGCTGTGGATCCTCTGGTCGTCCGGCACCACCGGCCGCCCCAAGGGCATCGTGCAGGGCCACGGCGGCATCGTCGTCGAACTGCTCAAGGCCCTCGGCCTCGGCTGCGACCTGCGGCCCGGGGACCGGTACTTCTTCCACACCTCCACCGGCTGGATGGTGTGGAACTTCATGGTCGGCGGCCTGCTGCACGGCAGCACGCTCGTGCTGTACGACGGCAGCCCCACCCACCCCGACACCGACGGCCTCTGGCGGATCGCCGAACGGACCAGCGCCACGGTGGTCGGCGTCGGCGCGGCGTACCTCACCGCCGCCGAGCGGGCGGACTCCCGCCCCGCCGGCCGGTACGGCCTCACCGCGCTGCGGACCGTCCTGCAGACCGGATCCGCGCTGCCGCCGAGCACCTGGCGCTGGGCCCACGACCGCCTCGGGGCGGGCGTCCGGCTGCAGTCCATCTGCGGCGGCACCGACATCTGCTCGGTCCTCGCCGGGGCCAGCGTCCTGCTGCCCGTCCGGGTCGGCCGGATACCCTGCCCCGCGCTCGGCGTCGCGCTGGCCTCCTGGGACCCCGCCGGGGGGGGGGGGGGGGGCCCGCGGGGGGGGGGGGGGCGGGGGGGGCCCCCGCGCGCCCCGCGCGCGGCCGCCGCGGGCGCCCCGCCCCGCCCGCCGCCCCGCGC
>NZ_JBHWBW010000156.1:0-2948 GCF_042735675.1 Kitasatospora sp. NPDC059571 | reverse complement strand
GCGGGGGGGGCGCGGGCCCCGCGGGCCCCCCGGCGGCGCGGCGTGCGCGGGCCGCGTGGGTGTAACGGGGGGTGACGGCCCCGCTGCCGTCGATGCCGCTGCACTTCGTCGGCGACCCGGACGGCTCGCGCTACCGGGCGAGCTACTTCGACACGTATCCGGGCGTGTGGCGGCACGGCGACTGGGTGACGGTCGGGGACGACCTCACCGTCGTGGTCGCCGGACGCTCCGACTCCACGCTCAACCGGATGGGCGTGCGGATGGGGTCGGCCGACATCTACGCCGTGGTGGAGCAGCTGCCCGAGGTGGCGGACAGCCTGGTCGTGGGGGCCGAACTGCCCGACGGCGGCTACCACATGCCGCTGTTCGTGGTCCTGGCGGAGGGCGCCGTCCTCGACGACGCGCTGCGGGCCGGGATCACCGCGGCGATCCGGCACCGGCTCTCGCCCAGGCACGTGCCGGACACCGTCACCGCAGTGCCCGCGGTGCCGCGCACCCTGACCGGGAAGCGGCTCGAAGTCCCGGTCAAGCGCATCCTCCAGGGCGCGGACCCCGCGGAGGTGAGCGGCGAGGGGGCCGTCACCCACCCGGAGATGCTGGCCTGGTTCGCGGACTTCGCCCGCGCTGCCCGGGCACCGCGGGCCCGGTGAGTCCGCCCGGGCCCCGGGTCAGAGCGTCCCGGTCAGCCACTGCAGCCCCAGGCTGCCGACGGACACGACGAGCCACAGGCAGCCACCGAGGACGAGCGGCCGGGGCCCGGCCCGGCGCAGCCCGCGGAGGTCGGTGGAGAGGCCGATCGCCGACAGCGCCACGGTGATCAGGAAGACCGCGAGCCCGCCGAGGCCGTGGCGGGCCCCGGCGGGCACGAGCCCCGCGGTGTTCGCACCGGCCACGGCCAGGAAGGCCGGCAGGAATCCCGGCACCAGCCGGGCCACCCGCACCCGGGTGACGGCCGTCCCCGCCCCGCGGCCGGCTCGCCGGGCGACCAGCGCCGACAGCACCGCGCAGATCGGAATGATCATCAGGGTGCGGGTGAGCTTCACGACGACGCCGTAGTCGGCCGCGCCCGGGCCGTAGGTGGCGGCCGCGGCGACCACGGACGACATGTCGTTGACCGCCGTCCCGGCGAACAGCCCGAAGGCGTGCTGGCTCAGCCCGAGCAGATGCCCGACCACCGGAAACGCGAGGACCGCGGCGATGTTGAAGAGGAAGACGGTGGAGACCGCGTACGCGACCTCGGCGCCGGCCGCGCCGATGACCGGCGTCACCGCGGCGATCGCCGACGCGCCGCAGACACCCGTCCCCACGCCGATCAGGGTGCGCAGGTCGCCGACCACCCCGAGCCACCGGCCGAGGCCGTACGCGGCGGCCAGGCACAGCGCCAGGGTGCCGACCATCACCGGCAGCGAACCGGCGCCCACCGCGGCGATCTGCAGCAGCGACAACTGGGAGCCGAGGACGACGACCGCGGCCTTCAGCACCGGCTTCCCGGCGAAGTCGATCCCGGAGCGCAGCCGCGGGCGCGGCCCGGCGAGGACGGCGACCAGCACGCCCAGCAGGATCCCGGACACCGGGCCGCCGACCACCGGCACCAGCCGGCCGACCGCGGTGCCCGCCACGGCCACGGCCAGCGCCGCGGCCAGGCCCGGCACCCGGGCCGCCCGGACACTCCGGCGGGACGGCCGGGGCGCGTCCGCCTCGTGCGGCGTACGCCGGTCCGCAGGTGCGGCGGCCGTGGCCGCGGACCGGAAGTCGAGAGCATCACTCATGTCCGCGACTGTTCCGGGCGCCCGCACGTCCGCGTAGCCCCCACTTGCAGAGGAGGTCATAGCCCATGGGCATGAGTGAGCGGGCCGGCACCACGACGGCCGCGCGTGCGCCGGGGACGGACGCGACCGCGGCCGGCCCGGTCGGGGCGGCCGCGTTCGGCCGCCTCCCGGACCTGGAGTCGCTGCGGCTGCTCGTCCTCGTCGCGGAGACGGGCAGCCTCGGCAGCGCCGCTGCGCGCCTCGGCATCGCCCAGCCCTCGGCGAGCAAACGGCTCTCCGCGCTGGAGCGCCGGCTCGGCCTGGTCCTGCTCGACCGGACCCGCCGCGGCTCCCGGCTCACCGACGCCGGCGCAGCGGTCGTCGACCGCGCACAGCGGGTCCTGTTCGAACTCGACCGGCTGGTCACCGGCGCACAGGCACTGCGCAGTCGGCACGACGCCGAGCTCAGGGTCGCGGCGAGCATGACCGTCGCCGAGTACCTGCTGCCGGCGTGGCTCGGCAGGCTGCGCCGCCTGCGGCCCGACCTGCAGGTGAGCCTTCAGGTCACCAACAGCGAGCAGGTCCCCGAACTGGTGCGCACGGGAGCGGCGGGCATCGGCTTCATCGAGGCGCCGCAGGCGCCGAGCGGGCTGTCGGCCCGTCAGGTGGCGGGCGACCGGCTGCTGGTGGTGGTCGCTCCCGGGCACCCCTGGACGCGGCGGCGCCGACCCCTGGACGCCGCCGAGCTCGCCGCCACCCCGCTGGTGCTGCGGGAACGCGGATCGGGCACCCGCGACACCCTCGACCGGGCGCTGCGCCGGGCCGGGGCGGGCGGGTCCCGGCGCCTGCTGGAGCTCGGCTCGGCCACCGCCGTCCGCAACGCCGTGATCGCCGGAACCGGCCCCGCCGTCATGAGCGAGCTCGCCGTCCGCACGGCCGTCGCCGACGGCCGCCTGGTGGAGGTGGAGACGGCGGGCATCGACCTGCGCCGTTCGCTGCGCGCGGTCTGGCCGCCCGGCCGCACCCCGACCGGGCCGGCCGCCGACCTACTCGCCTGCGCAGGGCCCGGCGGGTGACGGCCCCCGCCCACCGGCCGGGCCCCGGCGAACCACGGGGGTGCGCCGCCGCCCCGGTGCACCCCCGGCCGTCGGGCACGGAGGACTGCCGCGCCCTTACAGGACGCGGACTAGACGTCGTCAC
>NZ_JBHWBW010000155.1:6335-15793 GCF_042735675.1 Kitasatospora sp. NPDC059571 | reverse complement strand
GCCCCCGCGCCCGCGGGGGCGGCGCGGGGCCCGGGGCCGCCCCCCCCCCCCGCCCGCCGCCTGCTGTCCGGCGTCCGCTGGGCGTACGTGACCCGCGGGCCGGTCAGATCCGGTCCGCCCAGGGCGGGTTCGGGCCGTGCACGGCGCAGGTCAGGGCCGCCACCCGGGCCGCGAACCGGCAGGCGGCGGCCACCTCCGGCACGGTCAGCGCGTCGAGCCGCCCGCCGAGCAGGCCGCGCCCGCCCAGGTCGTGCAGCAGGCCCGCGGTGAACGCGTCCCCGGCGCCGACGGTGTCGGCCACCGCGACCGGCTCCGCCTCCACCGCGATCCGCTCGCCGCGCAGCGAGGCGAGCGCCCCCTCCGCGCCGAGGGTCACCACCACCAGGGGCGCGCCCGCCTCGTGGAACCGGTCGCAGGCCTCGGCCGCGGACCACTGCGGGTACAGCACCGCGAGGTCGTCCGAGCTGAGCCGGAGCAGGTCGGCACGCTCGCACCAGCGCGGCAGCCGCTCCCGGTACACCGCGGGGTCGACGAGCAGCGGCCGTACGTTGGGGTCCACGGAGACCGTCGCGGTCGCCGCCGCGGCCGCCAGGTACTCCTCGATCGCGGGCCCGCCGGGATCCCGGGCGAGCGCCAGCGACCCGGTGTGCACGCAGACCGACCCGTCGGCGGGCACGGCCGCGAGCTCCGCCGCCGTCCACTGCCAGTCGGCCGTGCCCTCGGCGTGGAAGGAGTAGGCGGCGCGGCCCTGCTCGTCGAGTTCGGCGACGGCCAGTGTGCTCGGCTCGGCGGCGGCGACGCAGCCGCCGAGGTCCACCCCGGAGCCGGCCAGCTGCCCGCGGAACAGGCGGCCGAACACGTCGCCCGACAGCCGGCCGCGGAAGCGCACCGGTGTGCCGAGCCGGGCCAGGGCCACCGCCGTGTTGGCGGGTCCGCCGCCCGGGTGCACCCGCAGCGCGAGCTCCCCGGGGCCGCTGCGGGCGGCGTCGGTGAAGGCGTCGGCGACACACTCGCCGATGACGGTGACCGGGCTGCGCACGGCGGCGGACCTCCTGCGGGGGACGGGCGCTCTGACGGCGTCCATCATGCCGTCAGCCGACGGCCGGCCCGCCCCCGGTGCCCCGGCCGAGCACGGCCGCCACGAACCGCCGGCGCTCGCGCGGATGTGCGGCGAACCACCGGCCGAGCCGGTGCTCGGCGTGCGGCAGGTCCAGACGGGTGAGGGCCGAGCGCTCGCCGAGCGCCCCCGCCACCGCCTCGGTGACCTCGGGCGGGATGACCTCGTCGCGGCCGGGGACGGCGAGCACCGACCGGCCGCCGAAGGCGCGGAAGGACGCCAGCGCGGGGGAGTCCCGCCAGCTGCCCGGGCGCCGGATCACCTCGGTGAACCCGGTGCCGAACGGCAGCGGCCAGGCCTCGCCCGCGTACACCGCCGGGGCGCACAGCCCGATCGCCCGGACCCGGGCGCCGTACCGGGCCGCGAGGTCGGCGACGGTGTGGCCGCTCATGCTGAACCCGACCAGCACCAGCGGCCCGGCGCCGGCCCGCCGGTCCACGAGGTCGGCGGCCTGCCGCAGCCGCCGCTCCAGCGACAGCTCACCGAGTCGGCCGCTGCTCGCGCCGTGGCCGGAGAAGTCGAGGGCGAGGGCGCGGCAGCCGTGGGCCGCGAAGTCCGCCAGCAGCCCGGCGAGCAGCCCCTGGTGGCTGTCGCCGGCGCCGTGCAGGGCGAGCGCGGTCAGCGGCGGCGAGCCGGCGCGGCCGGCCGCGGGCGGCAGGCCGACGGCGGCGATCCGCTCGCCGTCGCAGGCGAGGTGGAAGCGGTCCATGGACGGATCACGCCCGGGCGGGCGGTGGCGGTTCCGGGTGCCGGGCGCCCGGATCGGGTGAATGGTGGAGGCATGGCTGGGCAATCCGATGAGGTGCTCCGGGTCTTCGCCGGGGCACAGGACACCTTCGGCCGGCACGTCCGCGAGGCCGCCTCGGCGGGCCTGTGGCCGGAGCCGACCCCGTGCACCGAGTGGAACGTCCGCGATCTGGTGAACCACCTGACCGTGGAGCAGCTGTGGGTGCCGGAGATGCTGGCGGGCCGGACGGTCGCCGAGGTCGGCGACCGGTTCGACGGCGACGTGCTCGGCGCCGACCCCGCCGGGGCCTGGGAGGCCGCGGCCGCCGCGGCCCGGGCGGCCTTCGCCGAACCCGGCGCGATGGAGCGCACCGTCCAGCTCTCCTACGGCCCGCGTCCCGCGGTGGAGTACTGCCGGGAGATGATCGTGGACGGCGTGGTGCACGCCTGGGACCTGGCGGTCGGGGTCGGCGGGGACCGGGCGATGGATCCGGAGGCGGCGGAGTTCGCGCTCGCCGCGGTGGCGCCGATCGCCGACGCGCTGGCCTCCTCCGGGATGTTCGGGCCGCCGGTGGCGGTGCCGGCGGACGCCGGGCCGCAGAGCAGGCTGCTGGCGCTGCTCGGCCGCGACCCGGCGGACCCGATGCGCGCCGCCGGCTGACCGGGTCGGCCGCGGGCTCAGCAGCTGCGCAGGCCCGGCACCTGGTTGAGCAGCTGGGCGCGCGGCGAGGTGAACCGCCGGTACGCCTCGCCGCGCTCGTCACCGGGACGGAACGCGGCGACCCGGTGGCAGTTCTGGAACGCCAGCACCACGCCGAAGTGCCGCTCCAGGCTGGCGCGGACGGCGTCACTGGCCATCGCCCGCAGCAGTTCGGCGCGCTCGGCGTCGGTCGGCGTCGCGGTGTGGTCGGCGAAGTCCTCCGGCTGCTCCTCGCGCAGCCGCTCCGCCAGGCCGGCGACCGTGCGGTAGGCGAACGGCAGCGAGGTGCGTACGGTCTCGACGAACTCGGCGTCGTCGACCTCGCCGTGCTCGGCCTTCTCCAGCAGGGCGGTGGGGACGTTCAGGGACATGCGGGTCTCCGTTCCGGGGCAGGCCCGATCGACAGGGCTGATAGAAATGAAAGCCATTTCCATTAGCCCTCATCCTGGCCCGCCCGCTGACGTGCCGTCAATCCGCCGCGCCGCCGTACGGGGGCCGGCTCGCGCCGCACAGCCGCCGTTCCTAGGCTGGAAGGGGCTGCGGCCCCGGACACGGGCCGTGGACACAGGCCGTGGAACGGGCCGCGGGCCGGCGGACGAGACGCAACGGCGGAGGAGGTGCCCGGTGGAACAGCAGGCGAGTGCGGGCTCGGACCGGCGGATCCTGGAACGCATCGGCGAGATGGTCGAGGCCGAGCGGGATCTGCGCGCGGCGCTCACCGAGGGCCGGATCGACCCGGAGTCCGAGCGCCAGCGGCTGCGCGAACTCGAGGAGGAGCTCGACCAGTGCTGGGACCTGCTGCGGCAGCGCCGGGCCCGCGTCGAGGCCGGTGACGACCCGGACCTGGCCGCGGTGCGCAGCGTCGAGGAGGTCGAGCGCTACGAGTCGTAGCGCCCGACGGTGCGGCGGGCGGGGCTCCGGTGCCTCAGGAGGGCCGCCGGGCGCGGGCGGCGAGCAGGGCGGCCAGCGCGTCGGCGCTGCGCCCGACGTCGTCGGCGAGCGATTCGACCAGCCGCCGGGTGCCCGGGTCGCGGTCGCCGAGCCAGCCGGCGATCTCCCGGTAGGACGAGACGACGATCCGGTCGGCGTGCAGGGCGCGCTCGACCATCGCGGTGAGTTCGGCGCCGGCCGGTACCGAGTAGTCGGTGTGCGCCCGCTGGGCCAGCGTGTCCGGGTCGAAGTTGGGGCGGCCGCCGAGGGCGGCGATCCGTTCGGCGACCGCCACCGCGTGCTGCATCCCCTGCTCGGCGTGGTCGGTGAACAGGTCCGCGACCTCGCGGTCGCCCGCGCCGCGGACGGCGAGTGCGTCCCGGGTCCGGCGCAGCCAGCCCACCACCTCGGTGGCGATGACGTCGTTGAGCACGCTCACCACCCGCTCGTCGGTCAGCTCGGCGGCCATCGTGCGGTGCGCCTCTCGGCTGATCCTGGTGACGTCGACGGCGTAGTCGGTCATGGCGGTGCCTCCTGCTGTCGGGGTGGCCCCGTACGACCGTATGCCGTGCGGCGGCGCGGCGAAACCGGGGCCGGGTCCGCCGGTGCGGTCGGCGGCCCCGGCCCGGCCGCGTCAGAGCGGCAGCAGGTCGGGCCGCTTGGCCTCGACGTGGTCGCCGGAGGACTCGCCGCGCAGGCGGCGGCCGACCCACGGCAGCAGGTAGGTGCGGGCCCACTGGAGGTTCTCCCGGCGCTGCTCGGCCGCCGTCGGCTCGGGCCGCTCGGGCCACGGCGCGTCCGGGTCCTGCTCGACCGGCAGGCCCAGCGAGCGGGCGGCCAGCAGGGCGACCCGCTGGTGGCCCTCGGGGGAGAGGTGCAGCCGGTCCTCGCTCCACGCCCTGCGGTCGTGCACCGACCGCAGCGACCACAGGTCGGCGACCTGGCAGCCGGTGCGGTCCGCGACGGCGCGCAGGTGGCCGTTGTAGGTGGCGATCTTGCCGCGGAGGTGGCGGAGCACCGGGACGTCCCTGGTGTCGAAGCCGGTGCAGACGAGCACCGTGCCGGCGTGCTCGCGCAGCTCCAGCACGGCCGCCTCGAAGCGCTCGGCGACCTCGTCCGGGTCGCTGCCCGGGCGCAGGATGTCGTTGCCGCCCGCGCAGAAGGTCACCAGGTCCGGCTGGATCCGGCGGACGGCGGGGACCTGCTCCGCGGTGATCTGGTCGAGCAGCCTGCCGCGCACGGCCAGGTTGGCGTACCGGAAGTCGCCCTCCGGGCGGCGGGCGGCGAGCATCGCGGCGAGGCGGTCGGCCCAGCCGGCGAAGCGGCCGTCGGGGCCGGGGTCGTTCAGGCCCTCGGTGAAGCTGTCACCGAGGGCTGCGTAGGAACTGAGGTCAAGGGTCTCCTGGTGATCGGCCATGGAGTCAATGGTTCACCCTGTGAAGTGACCTACGCCAGCGTAGGTGGCCGGTGGCGGTGGGTGATCTCCACCACCCCCGGGCGGGCGGGCGCGGGAACGTCCCCTGCGCAGTGCTCAGGCGGCCGCTGCGCACCCGTCCAGGATCACCCGGGACACCAGCGCCGGATCGTCGCTCATCGGCACGTGGCCGCAGCCCGGCAGCCGGACCAGGCGGGCGGCGGGGATCGCGCGCAGCGCCCGGACGCCCTGGCGGCGCAGCAGCACCCGGTCGCGGGTCCCCCAGGCGATGGTCACCGGCACCTCGGCGACGTCCCCGGTGAACCGCACCCGGCGGCCGGCCTCCAGTGTCGGGGCGAAGCCGGTCGCCTCCCGCAGCGCCCGGGTCTCGGCCGCCGCGCCCTGCGGCGAGCGACGGCCCGGCCGGGCGTAGATGCTGCTGACCAGCAGGGCCCGGCCGGGCGCCGAGCGGGCCAGCCGCTCGACCGCGGGCTGCGGCAGCAGGTCCGCCCCGAGCCGCATGGCGGCGAGCACCGCGAACGCGTACCGGCGCTCGGCCTCGGACCAGAAGCCGGCCGGGGCGAGCGCGGTGACCGAGCGGGCCCGTCCGGCCCGGCCGAGACCCAGGGCGAGCAGGCCGCCGAGCGAGTTGCCGGCCACGTGCGGACGCTCGATCCCGACCGCGGCGCAGAATGCGGCGAGGGTGGGGACGGCGGTCGCCAGGTCGTACGGCACGCCGTCCGGCAGCGCGGGGGAGGAGCCGAAGCCGGGCAGGTCGACGGCGATCACCTCGTGGTGCTCGGCGAGGGCCGGCAGCACCGGCTCCCAGCCCTGCCAGTGGTGCCCGACCCCGTGCAGCAGCAGGAGCGGGCTGCCGCTGCCCTCCCGGTGGTAGCGGACGGTCGCGGTGCGCGGGCCGTACGGGGCGGGCAGCGGGAAGGTGGCCTCGGCGGACATGCGGCTCCTCGACGACGGTGCGGCGCGTTGTTGGACGAAACGTCAGTAAGAATTACCGACGAGTAGTCGCCTCGGCAAGGGGGCCGAACCACGGCGCCGCCCCGCCGCCCCGTCAGAACAGCGCGCCCTGCGCGTCCGGAGCCGGCGGCCGTCGGTGCGGCCGCAGGTCGAGCCCGCTGCTCGCCCCCGCGTCGGCCGGCTGCAGGGCCCAGCCGGTCAGCCGGCGGGCGTCCAGCAGCAGCGGCTCGCCGCCGTCCGGCTGCTCCAGGAAGAGCTGGCGGCCCACCGGCGGCCGCAGTGTCCCGGAGATCGTCGCCCCGTCGGCCAGTGCGAGCACCTCCCGGTACGCCCGTGGCGGGCCCTCCGCCAGCCCGAACAGCTCGACGTGGTCCACCACCGGGCCGTCCGGGTAGAGCGTCAGCGGATGCCCGGCCAGCAGCCGCAGCGCCGCCGCCCGGGCCTCGACCACCCGGGCGTGCCGCTCCTGCGGCCCCGGCAGGTGCCACCACTGCTCGGCCTTGGCCCGCACCCCGAACCGCTCCCGGGCCAGCCCCGACCCGCTGACCGTCAGCTCGGCCCGGCGCACGGCGGGCAGCGGCCCCCGCGCCAGGAAGGTGAAGACCGGCGCGCCCTGCTCCAGCAGACGGGCGCGGCCGCGCAGCTCCCCGGTCAGCCCGACCTTCAGCAGGTCGCCGCCGAACCAGGCCAGGTAGAGCCGGTAGGTGCGGCCGTCGTCCAGGATCCGGTCCCGGGCGAGCGCCAGCCCGGCGTCCACCTGCTGGCACGGCGGGCAGAGCACCGCACCGCCCGCCGGATCGATCTCCGCACGGTGCGGGCAGGCCCGCCGCTCGGCCTCGCCCGGCAGGTGCGGCCCCGAGCAGCGCCGCGGACCGCCCACCCGCCAGGCCACCGCGGCCCCCGGCTCCACCACCCGGCGGTGCCGCTGCCCGCCCCGGACGGCGCCCAGCACCGGCCGGTCGTCCTCCCAGTGCAGACCGGTACAGCGCCACCGCGCCGCCTGCCCCGCCGCCTCCACCGCCGCTCCCCTCCTTGCCCGCCCGGCGCCGCCGCGCCCGTGCACGACCGATCCCATCACGGACCACCGACAACCCCGTCCGCCGCAGCCGCCGCCCGACGCCGTCCCCCGGGCCGCGACCGCCGCGGACCCGTCGACCGGCCGCCGCCCGCGGGCGCCGCGCACCGGCCGGGCGTACGTTCGCCGCAGGGGGCACGCACGCCGAGGAGGCACGCATGACCGAGCAGGAGGTCCCTGGCATCGACCCCACCGCCGTCCCCAGCGGCGAGGGCTGCGCCGAGTGCCTGGCCGGCCGGGACGCCGGCTGGTGGCTGCACCTGCGGCGCTGCGCCGCCTGCGGCCACATCGGCTGCTGCGACTCCTCCCCGTCGCAGCACGCCACCCGGCACGCCCGGGAGTCCGGCCACCCGTTCCTGACCAGCTTCGAGCCGGGCGAGGACTGGTTCTGGAACATCGAGACCGACGAGTACTACACCGGGCCGCCGCTCGCCGCGCCCACCTCCCGCCCCTCCTCCCAGCCCTCGCCGGGCCCGGCCGGACGGGTCCCCGCGGACTGGCAGAGCCGACTGCACTGAACGCCGCCCGCACTCCCGTGCCCGGCGGCGGCGGACCTGGCGGACCGGGCGGACCCGGTGCCGCGGCGGCGCGGCCGGGCGCGCCCGCACGAGGTCAGCGGCCCACCCGGTCGGCCAGGAACTCCTCCCACGTCCGCCCGCCGGTCACCGCGCCGGCCGGGGCGAGGTTGTCGCCCGCCCGGTACGCCCGCCCGGCCTTCCCCGGCATCCGCACCGGCAGCATCGGCCGCCGTCGGCCGGACGCCTGCAGATAGCCGCGGCACAGCTCGCCCAGCCCGTACACCGCCGGACCCGCCAGGTCCGGCACCCGGCCGGCCGGTCGGCCGAGCGCCAGCTCCACCAGCCGGTCCGCCACCGCGTTCGGGTCGACCGGCTGGAACCGCAGCCCGCCCGGGACGGGTACCACCGGCAGCCTGGCGGCCTTCTGGGCCACCGTCAGCACCAGGTCGTGGAACTGCGCGGCCCGCAGCACCGTCCACGGCACACCGCACCCGGCCACCGCCTCCTCCGCGGCCAGCTGGGAGCGGAACCAGCCCAGCGGGACCCGGTCCGCCCCGATCACCGAGATGTGCACCAGGTGCCGGACCCCGGCCCCTGCCGCGGCCCGTGCCAGGTGCCGGGCCGCCGCCTCGTCGCCCCTGGGGCCGCCGGCCAAGTGCAGCACGGTGTCGACCCCGGCCACCGCCTCCCCGAGCCCCTCGTCCGCGACCAGATCGCCCGTCAGGTACACCACGCCGTCGGAGGGTTCGCGCCGCTGCCGGCTGAGCACCCGCACCTCGCGGCCGGCCTCCCGCAACCGGGGGACGACCAGGCGTCCCAGCGTGCCCGTGCCGCCGGTGACCAGGATGGGTGATGTCATGGCTGCTCCCCACTCGTTCGACGCGGGAGTCGTCCTCCCGTTCACATCGGACCCGTCCAGCGGGTCTACTGCTGTGAACCCGTACGAGGAAGGAATGTGACACGGTGGACGATCGCGAACGGTCCGCGGAGCTCTTCGAGGAACACCGGCCCAGGCTCAGGGCGGTGGCGTACCGGATGCTCGGGTCGGGGAGCGAGGCCGACGATGCCGTCCAGGAGGCCTGGCTGCGGTTCGTCCGCACCGACACCGGGGACGTCGACAACCTGGCCGGCTGGCTGACCACCGTGGTGGCGCGGGTCTGCCTCAACCTGCTGCGCTCCCGCGACCGGCGCCGCGAGGAGCCGCTCGACGCCCGCCCGGCCGACCCGGTGGCGGACGGCGGGGCGGGGGCCGACCCGGAGGGGGAGACGCTGCTCGCCGACTCGGTGGGCACGGCGATGCTGGTGGTGCTGGACATGCTGACGCCGGCCGAGCGGATCGCCTTCGTGCTGCACGACATGTTCGCCGTGCCGTTCGACGAGATCGGGCCGATGATCGAGCGCTCGCCGGCCGCGGCCAGGCAGCTCGCCAGCCGCGCCCGCCGGCGGGTCAAGGGGGTCCCCGCGGTGCCCGAGCCGGACCTGCGGCGCCGCCGCACGGTCGTGGAGGCGTTCCTCGCGGCCTCCCGGGACGGCGACTTCCACGCGCTGGTGGCCCTGCTCGACCCGGACGTGGTGCTCCGCGCCGACAGCGCGGCCGGCCCGACCCCCGCGCCGGTACTGCTCCGCGGCGCCGAGACGGTGGCCAAGGGCGCCCGCGCCGCCGCCCTCCGGGCCGCGGTCAGCACCCCGGCGCTGGTGGACGGCACCGTCGGCCTGGTGATGGCCCCGTACGGCCGGCTCGCCCTCGTCCTCGCCTTCACCGTCGAGGACGGGCTGATCACCGGGATCGACGTGATCGCGGACCGCGAGCGGCTGGACCGGCTGGAGATCGCGGTGCTGGACGCCTGAACCGTGCCGAACGCCCGAGCCGTGCCGAACGCCCGAGCCGTGCCGGACGCCTGACCGGCCGTGCCGCCGGGGTCGGGGGGGGGGGGCGGGGCCGCCGCGCCGCCCCCGCGCCGCGCGGGGGGGGGGGGGGGCGCGAGGGGGCGAGCGCGGGCCAC
>NZ_JBHWBW010000155.1:0-6325 GCF_042735675.1 Kitasatospora sp. NPDC059571 | reverse complement strand
GGCGCGGGGGGGGGGGGCGGGGGGGGGGCTACGTCCGCCGCGGGGGCCGCCCCGCCCGCCCCACGCGGCGATCACGCCGCCGGTGATCCGGTCGAGGACCCGGCGCGCCGTCGGGCCGGCCAGCCAGTGGCGCAGGACGCGGGCGAAGCCGATCAGCACCGCCGACCAGGCGACGCCGAGCAGCAGGTGCTCGCAGGTCAGCAGCACGCCGAAGGCCAGATGCGGGGCGCCGGGCGGGATGAACTGCGGCAGCAGCGCGATGTAGAAGACGCCGACCTTGGGATTGAGCAGGTTGGTCAGCGCGCCGCGCCGCCAGCCGGCCACCAGCCCGCCGCCGTCCGCCGCGGGATCGGGGCCGTCCTGCGCCGCCTCGGCCGGGGCGGCGTCGCCGGTGCGGAACGAGTCGCGCAGCATCCGGGCCCCCATCCACAGCAGGTAGCCGGCGCCGGCCCAGCGCAGTGTCTCATAGGCGAGGTGCGAGGCGGTGAGGACGGCGGTGGCGCCGGCCGAGGCGAGCACCCCCCAGACCAGGGTGCCGGTCTGGATGCCGAGCACCACGCCCCAGGCGCGTCGGCGCCGGCCGAGGACGGCGGTCCGCAGGATCAGCGCGGTGTCCAGCCCGGGGGTGAGCGTGAGCAGGCCGACCAGCAGCCCGAACGACCAGAGAGCGGTGGCGGTGTCCATGCCCGCCGACCCTATCGCCGGCCCCGCGCCGTACCGCCGCCGGGAGTGCCCTGCCGGCGTCGGCCCCGACGGGCGGTCACGCCCCGCAGGCGCAGTCGGCGGTGGTGCTGCAGCAGGCGGCCGGTGCGTCGGCGGCCCTGCCGAGGGTGTCGGCGTCGGCCTTGACGGTGTAGACCTCCCACGGCTCCCGGCCGGGGCCGTGCACCCAGACCTTGTCCTGGAGCGCGTAGCAGCAGGAGGTGTCGTTCTCCTCGACGGTGGCGAGTCCGGCGTCCTTGAGCCGGGCGGTGGCGGCGCCGACCTGCTCGGTGGAGGCGACCTCCACGCCGAGGTGGTCGAGGCGGGTGTCCTCGCCCGGCTCGCCCTCGATCAGGACGAGCTTGAGCGGGGGCTCGGCGATGGCGAAGTTGGCGTAGCCGGGGCGGCGCTTGGCCGGCTCGGTGCCGAACAGCCGGGAGTAGAAGGCGACGGACCCTTCGAGGTCGGCGACGCGCAGGGCGAGCTGGACACGGGACATGGCGGGCTCCCCGATCCGGGATGATGCATCGATGGCTGTCGATACAGAAAGCCTGCTCCTGGTTTGGGTGGCCGTCAACATAGATGGATGTCTAAATCGGAGCCGGTCGCGCTCGGGCCGGGCGGGGCGGCGGTGTGTGTCTGCGACCGGACCGGCCCGTTCGATGCCTCCCGGCCGACAGGCGGACCGTCACCGCGGGTGTGCCGTCCCCGCCGGTGGATGCCGGCTCCTCGGCCCAGTGCCGGAAGGTCGGACGGTCGGGAGTCGGCGAGCCGCGTCGGATACGGTCACCCGCTCATCCGGCCGGACGCCCCGGGCAGGGCTCCCCGCCGGGCCCGGCATTTCGTTTACTGGTAAAACACTTGCTAACATTGTTCGGGTGAGCATCGCCGTCCCCGCCCCCAGGCTCCCGCTGGCCGCCCCGCTCAGGCTCGGCCGGCCCTCCGACATCTGGTACAAGCCCGCGCTGAGCGTCGTCGTAGCCGCGGCCGTACCCGACGCCGCCCTGCTCGCGGCGGGCCGCCTGGACCTCGCCACCGCCACCACCGCCGGCTCGCTCTGCGCCCTGTACGGCCACAACCTGCCGTACGCGGCCCGTGCCCGCACGGTCGCCCGGCTGGTGCTCGGCATGCTCGCCGGCTACGGCCTGGCGATGGCCGCCGCCGCGCTCACCGGATCGGTCGTCGTCCTGGTCGCCGTCGGCGCCGCGCTCGCCGCCGTCCAGAAGGCGCTCTGCGACGCCGGCCGGATCGGACCGCCCGGCCACGTGATCCTCGCCTTCGTCTCCTCGGCCGCACTCTTCGCGCCGCTGCCGGCCGACCGGATCCCCGGGCGGCTCGGGCTCGCCGCGGCCGCCGGCGTCCTCGCCTGGCTGGTCTGCCTCGCACCCGCACTGGTCCGCTCCGACGGGCCGGAACGCCACGCCGTCGCCCGCGCCCTGGACGCCGCCGCCCGCTACGCGGCCGAGCCCGGCGGCCCGCACCGCGACCGGCTGCGCGCCGCGGCCGCCTCCGCCGTCCACGCCGCCTGGCAGACCCTCGCCGCGGCGGGCAGCCGTTCCCCGCACAGCCGTTCCCCGCACAGCCGTTCTCCGCGAAGCCGTACGCCGCGCAGTCGGGCCGCCGACCCGCGCGCACTCGCCGTCCTGCTCGGCATCGCCGAGACCGCCCTCGCCGGCACCCCCGCCGCCGATGCGGAGGGCGCCGGCCGTCCCGACCGGCTCAGGGCCCGCGCCCGGGCCCTCCGAGCGGGCGGCCCCGTCCCGCTCCCCGGGCCCGGAACGGCCGCCCTCCGAACGGCCGACGACCACCTGGCCGCCGCCCACGCCACTGCGGCCGCCGGCCGGCCGTCCCCGGCGCGGCTGCTGGGCCCCGGCTCACCGCTGCTGCCGATCGTGGCCCGCACCTTCCTCGGCTGCGCACTGGCCGGCTGGACCGCCGCCGCGCTCGGCATCGGCCGGCCCGCCTGGGCCCTGGTCACCGCCGCCTCGATCTACCAGGTCAACGGCACCCTCACCTGGCACCGCGCCCTGCAGCGCGTGGTGGGCAACCTGCTCGGCGTGCTGGTGTTCGCCGCCGTCGTCCCGGTCGCCCGCCTCGGCGCCGTGCCGCTCGTCCTCTGCTGCCTGGCCGGCAACTTCGGGGCGGAGGCGCTGATCGGCCGCAACTACTGGCTCGGCAGCGTCTGCGTCACCCCGATGGCGCTGCTCATCACGGAGTTCGGCCGGGTCGAGCCCGCCGGCGAGCTGGTCGCCGACCGCGTCCTCGACACCCTGGCCGGCGCCGCCCTCGGCCTGCTCGCCGCGCTGCTCGTCACCAACCGCCGGGCCGGCCACCGGGTGAGCGCCACCCTGGCGCACGCCGCCGACGCCCGAGCCCGCACCGAAGGCCTGCTCGCCCACCCGGCCCCGGACCCCGCCGCCCTCGCCGGCGCCCGCCGCCGGCTCACCGGCGCCCTGGTCGATCTGCGCGCCGCCGCCGACACCGCCGCCGGCGAATGGCGCACCCGGACGGTCCCGCCGGCCGAGATCGCCGCCGAAGAACTCGCCGGACACCGTACGCTCGCAGCGACGGTACGGCGCCAGGCATCGCCCGGCCCGCAGCCCGCCCTCGGGTGAGGACGGCGCCAGCGGGCGGCCCCGCCACGGCGGGCCGCACCGGGACAGGGACGGGCAGCGGCGGCGCCACGGCGCGTTCGGGCAATGGCGGGGAGAGGCGGACGGTGGACGGCGGACGGCAGACGCGGGCGGCGGACGGGGACACGGTCGCGGCGGTCGTCGCCCAGTGGCGCGGCATCCACCCCGGCCTCGACACCGGGCCGATGGAGGTCATCGGCCGGATCAACCGCTGCGCCGCCCTGCTCCAGCAGGCCGAGGACGCCCCGCTGCGCCGGGCCGGCCTCACCCGGGCCGAGTTCGACCTGCTCGGGGCGCTGCGCCGGACGGGCCACGAGCTGACGCCGGGCGAACTGGCCCGGGAGACCTTCTCGTCCGGGGCGGCGGTGACCAAGCGGCTGCGGCAGCTCCAGGAGCGCGGGCTGATCGAGCGCCGGGCCGACACCCGGGACCGCCGGGTCGCCCACGTCGGGCTCACCGAGGCCGGCCGGGCGCTGGTCGACCGGATCCTGCCCGACCAACTGGCCTTCGAGCGGGGCGTGCTGGCCGGGATCGCCGGTGACCGCCACGACGAGCTCGCCGCCCGGCTCGCCGAGCTCCTCGGGCAGCTGGAGGGCCGGCTCGGCGGCTGAACCGCCGGGCCGGCCCCGATTCCGGCCGCCGGGCCGGGATCAGCCCTCGGCGCCCAGCCACAGGTCGGGGCCGAACACCTCGTAGTGGATGTCCGCGGGCCGCACGCCGGCCGCGATCAGCTGCCCGCGCACCGAGCGCAGGAAGGGCAGCGGTCCGCAGAGGTAGGCGGTGGTCCCGGCCGGGACCTCCACCGCGGACAGGTCCACCAGACCGGTCCGCCCGGTCGGCCAGGGGCCGTTGGGCTGCTCGTAGAAGACGTGCGCCTGCGCGTCGGCGAGCTTCGCGGTGAGCTGCTGAAGGTCGGCGCGGAAGGCGTGCGCGAGCTCGTCGCGGTCGCCGTGCACGGCGATCACCCGCCGGGTGCTGCCGGTGGCGGCCAGGTGCGACAGCATGCCGATCATCGGGGTGCAGCCGATGCCGGCCGAGGCCAGCAGCACCGGACCGTCGCCGTCGGCCAGCACGACGTCGCCGAACGGCGGGCTGAGCAGCAGGGTGTCGCCCGCGCCGACGTGCGCGTGCAGGTGGTTGGAGACCTCACCGTCGGGCGCGCCCGCGACCCGCTTGACGGAGAACTGGAGCGCGCCGTCCGGCCGGCCGGACAGGCTGTACTGGCGGATCTGCCGGGCGCCGTCCGGCAGTTCGACCTGGACGGAGACGTACTGGCCGGGCCGGGTGGCGGGCACCGGGCCGCCGTCCGCGGGGCGGACCAGGAAGGTGGCGACATCGTCCGTCTCCAGCAGCCGGGCGACCACGGTGTACGGGCGGCGCGGCGCGCCGGCGGCGCTGCCGGCCTGCGCGTACAGGTCGCGCTCCAGGGCGATCAGGGCGTTCGCCATCAGCCAGTAGACCTCGTCCCAGGCGGCGGCGACCTCCGCCGTCACGGCCTCGCCCAGCACCTCGACGATCGCCGCGAACAGGTGCTCGTGGACGACCTCGTACTGCTCCGGGGCGATGCCGAGCGAGGCGTGCTTGTGCGCGATCCGCGCCAGCATCGCGTCCGGCCGCACCGCGGGGTGGGCGACCAGCGCGGTGGCGAACGCGGCGATCGAGCCGGCCAGGGCCTGCCGCTGGCTGCCGTTCGCCTGGTTGCCGCGGTTGAACAGGTCGCGCAGCAGCTCGGGGTGGGCCGCGAAGAGCCGGTCGTAGAAGCGCTCGGTGATCTCGCCGACGGCGCCGCCGACGACCGGGAGGGTTGCCTCGACGACCGGGAGGGACTGGGGGGACAGCATCGATGGCTCCTAATTGGTATTTGATCTTCGTATTTTTGGCGATGCGGAACGAGCCGTCGTCGGGGGCGGCTCAGTCCGGCGGGCGGACGGACAGCCCGAGCAGCACCGGGCCGGTGGGGGCGGTGACCAGGTCGTCGACGCAGAGCGGGTCGAGCGTCGCGAAGAACGCCTCCTGTGCGGCGCGCAGCGCCCCGCGCAGCCGGCAGGCCGCGCGCAGCGGGCAGGGCGGATCGTCCTCGCATCCCACCACGTCGCCGACCCCCTCCAGCTCGCGCACCAGTGCGCCGAGTGAGCCCGTGCGGCCGGCCAGGGTCAGTGCCAGTCCGCCCGTGCGGCCCCGCCGCGCCTCCACCACGCCGAGGCGCTGCAGCCGGCTGACCACCTTGGCCGCGTGGGTGTAGGGCACGTCCATCGCGGCCGCGACCTCGCGGGTGGTCGGGTTGGACGCCTCGTCCAGCACGGCCAGCCGCATGGCGATGCGCAGCGCGATGTCGGTGCTCTTGGTCAGCCTCACGGGTGAGACTCTACCTAATGCGAATCCTGGACTCGTCTTTGGGGGCTACTTCCGGCCGCCCGCGGTCAGCTCGGCGAGCAGCTCCGGGCCGCTCCATCGGCGCGCCGCGGGGCCGGCCTCCTCGGCGGCCCGGACCAGCTCGATCAGCCGGGCGTTCGCCGGCGCGGCCAGCCCGTGCCGGGCCGCGATGGCGACCACCTCGCCCTGCAGGCTGTCGATCTCCGTCCGGCGGCCCCGCTGGAGGTCCTCCCAGGTGGACGAGCGGGCCTCGGCGTCCACCTTCAGGGTGGCGGCGGCCAGCCGCCGGAACACGCCGTCCGGCAGGGCCAGCAGACGGGGCATCAGTGCGGTCGGCAGCGCCCCGAGCCGGGCCGGGCGGACGCCGTCGGCGTGCATCGCCGCCAGCGCCTCGCGCTGGCACAGGGCCAGGCAGCGGCGGTAGTCGCGCTGTCCGAGCTGGTCGCGCAGCGGTAGCCCGGAGAGCGCGTTGACCGCGTTGTTGAGGTTCATCAGCAGTTTGCCGTGCTGCACCTCGCGCATGTCGGGGCGCTGCTCGACCGGCAGGCCGGCCTCGGCCGCGGCGGCCGCCCGCGCGGCCGAGGCCGGCGAGGCCGCGACCCTCATCGCCCCGCCGG
>NZ_JBHWBW010000154.1:0-15920 GCF_042735675.1 Kitasatospora sp. NPDC059571 | reverse complement strand
GGGCCATGCCCGGGGATGTTGACTTCTGATCGGTGCTGTTCGACTATGTTGGATAACGAGAGATCGGAGCGCGTCCACCGGGCGGGGCGGTCGCCGGCGACGAGCAGGGCGGCCCGGCCGGCGTCCTGCTTGCGCAGCAGCCGCAGGGCCTCGGCGGCGGTGTCGGTGCCGTCCACGGCGACGGCCTCGGCGGCGGCGCCGAGTGCGGCGGCCACCGCGGTCTCGTGCCCGGAGCGGACGGTGAGGAGTTCGGCGGCGGAGCCCAGCACACCGGCCGGCCCGCCGGCGCCGAGCAGGGCGCCGCTGCCGTCCTTGCGGCGCAGGCCGAGCGAGAGCGCCTCGTGGCGGGCGGTGAGGCCGGCCCGTTCGCGTTCGGCGGCGCCGGCGGCGTCCCGGGCGTCGGCGACCTCGCGCTCGGCCTCGGCGAGGAGGGCGCGGGCGCTCTCGTACGCGGCGTCCTGCTCCTCGCCGGCCGCCTCCCGGCCGTCGGCGTCGTCCTGGAGCAGCCGGTACTCGTGCTGGGCGGCCTCGGCGCGCTCGCGGGCCTCGTCGCGGGCCTCGGCGAGCCGGCCGGTCTCGGCGTCGGCGCCGGCGGCGCGGGAGCGGGCCGCGGCGGCCTGGCCCTGGAGGCGGGCGAGGCCCTCGCGGCGGTCGGCGATGGCGCGGGCGGCGGTCTTGAGCGCGGCCTCCTCGGCGGCGAGGGCGCGTTCCAGGTCGCCGCGCTCCTCGACGGCCTCGGCCAGCGCGTACTGGGCCTCCTCCAGGGCCTCGGTGAGCGCGGCCTCCTCCTCACGGACCCGGGCGGCCTCGCGGGCGAGCTCCTCGGGGTCGCGGCCGCGCCGTTCGTCGCCCTGGACGCCGGCGGCGGCGCTGCGCACGCGCGCCTCGGCCAGGCCGATGGTGCCGCGGGTGCGCTCGGCGAGCGAGGAGAGCCGGTACCAGGTCTGGCGGACCGCCTCCAGTTGCGGGCCGAGCTGTTCGACCTGGGCCTCCAGGACGGCCTCGCGCTGCAGGGCCCGGGCGAGCTCCTGCTCGACGGTGGTGCGGCGCAGCTTCAGGGCCAGTTCGTCGGCGATCTCGGCCTCGACGGCGCGGCGCAGGGTGAGCAGGTCGTCGGCGAGCAGCCGCAGCCGGGCATCGCGCAGTTCGGCCTGGATTCCGGCGGCGCGGCGGGCGATCCTGGCCTGGCGGCCGAGCGGGCCGAGCTGGCGGCGCAGTTCCGCGACGAGGTCCTGGACGCGGTTGAGGTTGCCCTGCATCGCGTCGAGCTTCCGCAGCGCCTTCTCCTTGCGCTTGCGGTGCTTGAGGACGCCGGCGGCCTCCTCGATGAAGGCGCGGCGGCCCATCGGGTCGGCCTGCAGCACGGAGTCGAGCCGGCCCTGGCCGACGATGACGTGCATCTCCCGGCCGATGCCGGAGTCGGAGAGCAGCTCCTGGATGTCGAGCAGGCGGCAGGTGGTGCCGTTCAGTGCGTACTCGCTGCCGCCGTTGCGGAACATCGTCCGCGTGATGGTGACCTCGGAGTAGTCGATGGGCAGCGCGCCGTCGGTGTTGTCGATGGTGAGGCTGACCTCGGCGCGGCCGAGCGGGGCGCGGCCGCCCGCGCCGGCGAAGATGACGTCCTCCATCTTGCCGCCGCGCAGCGACTTGGCGCCCTGCTCGCCCATGACCCAGGACAGCGCGTCCACCACGTTGGACTTGCCCGAGCCGTTCGGGCCGACGACGCAGGTGATGCCGGGCTCGAAGCGGAGCGTGGTGGCCGACGCGAAGGACTTGAACCCGCGCAGCGTCAGACTCTTCAGGTGCACCCGTCCGACCTCCTCGCCAGCGTGCGGCGCTGTGCTGGCGACTGTATCCGGCCCGATGCCGGGCCGGGGGTCAGGAGGCGGTTTGACCGCGCCGTGGCAAGGGCAGCCTCAGCTCGGAAGGGGGGCGCGGGGGCCGTGGGGACGACGAAGGGACGTCACTCGGGACGTCCCTTGCAGGCTGCGATCCCTGTCGGGAAGCCTCGGTGCACTACAGCGTCGATCGTGCGGATCGGGATCAGGTGAGAGCGGGCTCCCGCTGATCCATCTCGATGCTGCTGAGCAGCGAGTGCCCGTCAGCGACAGCGGTGAGTGCGTCGTTCTCCGTCTGGAGCCGGCTGAGTTCGGCCTCCAGGTCCTGGACGCGCTGCTGCAGCCGTCGCATCTCGGAGAGCATTCGCGGGTCGGGGCCGCCGACGTAACCGAGAAGCGCCTTTGCCATGATGTATGGTCCTCCACGCTGAGTGACCGAACCGTGTCGCGGTACTGGTCTAGGGGGAAGGGAACGCACTCCTCAGCGCCACCGGACGTGCAGGATGGGCACTCCAGGACGGCCGCAGTGAGATCGGCACACGGCGACTCGACCCTGCCGGGTAAACGCGGACTTGTGCGCGGGCTTCCAGCGTCTCACCAAAGACGGTACGGGTCAACACGATCACCGCACGCTACCGCGCGCCTCTCACCTGCATGGCGGGACGGTCACACCACGGGAGGGGCGGGCCACCGGAAAGGTGGATCACTGCTGGTGCGGAGTCAACCACGAGTCTGCCCGGATGGCAACCGGATGACACCGGCAGTTGCCGGGGGGTCTCTCCACTCCCCCGGCAACTGCGGTGTGCCCACGGACGGCGCGTGCTGCGCCTAGCGGATCACGAAGCCGTCGTAGCCCTCACCGGTCGCGCTCCAGATCTCCGTGACCCCGCTGACCTGGCCCGGAGTGTCCGGGCCGCGGAGCTGGACGAGCAGCTGTTCGCACTCGGCGCGCAGCCCCTCGGCGACCACCTGCACCCGGCCGTCGCCGAGGTTGCTGGTGTAGCCGGTCAGTCCGCCGATCTCCAGGGCACGGGCCCTGGTCCACCACCGGAAGCCGACCTGCTGGACCCGGCCGCGCACCCAGGCGGTGACCCGGACGGGCCGACTGCTGTCGTGATCGTGCATGTCCTGACCATAGTCGGGCACCGATCGGCCGTATCCGAGTGGTTTCACGGCACATCCACCGCACCTCCCCGAGGGCCCGAAGGCCACCGCAGAACCACCCGATCGGATGTACCCGAGCCACCGCCCGCCGGTTCAGAAGCCGCCGAAGTCGCCGCCACCGCCGCCGTCGAACCCGCCACCGCCGCCGTCGTCGAAACCGCCGAAGTCGCTCTGGTTGAAGTCGGCGCCCGAGTAGTCGCCGCCGTCCGGCCCGCCGCCGTCCCCGCCGTGGCCCCAGCCCCCGTCACCGGCCCAGGCCTCGCCCGGCGAGGCGAGCACCGACCCGAGGACGGTGCCGGCCACCAGCCCCGGCAGCAGGCCCGAGCCGTAGTAGCCGCCCGCCCACGGGCTGTACGCCGGGCCGGCGTCCCAGTACGGCTGCCGTCCGTAGCCCGTCTCGACCGTGCGGATGTCCGGCTCGGCGCCGTCGGCCAGCCGGGCCGCGTCCGCGGCGCAGACCGGCACGGTGCGCACCGCGCCGCCGATCGGGGCCCACTCCTCGTCCCGGACGGACGGCCCGTGCCGCGGGTCGAAGAAGCACGGCGGCCGCCGCTCGGGCAGCGGCCGCTTCTCCCGGCGGGCCGCCAGCACGGCGAGCGCGAACCGGCCGTCCGCCAGGGCCTCGCTGACCGGCCGGACGTCCTCCGGAGTGCGCGCCGCGTCCATGGTCGCCTTGGCACGCTCGTAGGCGTCGAGCGCGTGGGTGTAGTCGGCGCGCTGGGCGTCGTCCGCGTCCGCGGCGCCCGGGCTGAAGTCCAGCCGGTCGAGCTCCTCGCCGAAGGCCGTGATGTCCTCGTCGACGACCGTGCGCAGCTGGGCGAGCTGGGCCGCCACCTGCGCCTCCTTGCGCTTGCGCGCCCGGCGGAACAGCAGGAACACGCCGCCGCCGGCCAGCGCCAGCAGCGCGACCGGGACGATCACCGCGGCCGCGCTCACCCCGCCGGACCCGCCGGCGACCCCGTGGCCCCGGGTCTGCGGGAGGGCCTGGCCGACGAAGTCGTCCAGGGTCGCGCCGATGTCGCCCGGGTGGGCGCGGAACGCCGCGCCGGCGATCCGGTCCGCGGACGCCGGCGGCAGGGCCTTGCGGTCCGAGAAGGCCTTGAACTGGTCGCCGCGCCAGATCGCGTACACCCCGACGATGCCGACCTTCGTCCGGAGGTCCTGGGCCACGGTGCGCGCCGGGTAGGCGTCGCTCGCCGGGACGACCGCCACGAAGACCGGCTTGTCGGCATCGGCGATCCGCCGGCTCAGGTCGGCGGCCTGCGCGGTGGAGAAGCGGCCGGTCATCGACGGGTCGACGTACACCTGGCCCTTCTTCAGGGCGTTCGCGGCGTCGTCGACGCCGCCGGCGGCCGAGGCGGCCGGGGCGAGCAGCAGCAGCAGCCCGATCAGCAGCGCCGGGAGCACGGCGGCCGGGCGGCGGAGCACAGTTCTCATGGCCCCGACGCTACCTGGCCGAGGTCCCCCGATCCCATCCCCGGGTCGGATCGGAACCCCCGCCGACCGGCCGGAATCCCGACCGGTGGGAAGGGGGCGGCCCGGGCACCGGGCATAGTGGTGCCTGCCCGCTCCTCGACCGCCGCCTCCCGCGTGCCCTCCCCGAACGGAGACCCCGTGCTCATCGGTCTCGTCACCGCCGTCGCGGCCTCGGCCTGCTACGGCACCGGTTCCGTCCTCCAGGCCCTCGGCGCCCGCCGCTCGGCCCGTGAGGAGGCGGCCCGGGCCGTCCCGTCCGGGGCCCCGGACGGCACCGGCACCGGCCCGGCGGCCGGGGTGACCGAGCACGGCGGCCCGAGCCTCGCCTCGACCGCGAAGGCCGTGGTGACCTGGGAGTTCATCCTCGGCACGGTGCTGGACTTCGTGGGCTTCCTGCTCGGCGCGCTGGCCGCCCGGCTGCTGCCGCTCTTCCTCTCCCAGACGATCATCAGCGCCAACCTGGTGATCACCGCACTGCTCAGCGTCCGGCTGCTGGGGCTGCGGCTGAAGCGGCTGGAGTGGACGTCGATCGGCGTGCTGTGCGGCGCGCTGGTGCTGCTGGCGGTGGCGGCCGGCCCGGAGGGTCCGCACCACGCCGCCCGGGCGGTGCACTGGTGGCTGCTGATCGGCTCCGTCGTGCTGATCGCCGGCGGTTCGCTGCTGGTGCGGCGGCTGGGGCGCAGCGGGGCGATCGTGGCCGGCTTGCTGTCCGGCCTCGGGTTCGGGGCGCTGGGCATCGGGGTGCGGATCCTGGACGGCCTGGAGCCGTTCGACGCGCTGCAGGTGCTCGCCGACCCGGCGCTGTACGCGATCCTGGTCGGCGGCCTGGGCGGGATGTACCTGCACACGGTGGCGCTCCAGCTGGGCTCGGTGAACGCGGCGACGGCGGCCCTGGTGGTCGGCGAGACGGTGGTGCCGGGCGCGGTCGGGGTGATCTGGCTCGGCGACTCCTCGCGGCCCGGTTTCGCTCCGCTGGCCGCCTTCGGCTTCGTGCTGGCGGTGGTCAGCGCGGTCGGGGTGGCCTGGTTCGGCGAGGACGAGGGCGCGCTGCACGACGCCGAGGTGCAGGCCGCCGGGGCCGCGAAGGGCTGACCGCCGGGGCGGGCCGGGCCGCGGCGGAGGCAGGTCCCGGCCCGGGCGGGGCGGGCTAGCGCTGGCGCGGGATCCGCTGGCAGCGCGGGCAGAAGTAGCTGGAGCGGTTCATCCAGGCCGCGCGGCGGATCGGGGTGCCGCAGCGGTGGCAGGGCTCGCCCTCGCGGCCGTAGGCGTCGAGGTCGCGGGAGAAGTAGCCGCTCTCGCCGTTCACGTTGACGTAGAGGCTGTCGAAGCTCGTCCCGCCGACGGCGAGGGCCGCGGCCATCACCTCGCGGGCGTGCTGCAGCAGTTCGGCGGCGAGCGGCCGGGTGAGGGTGGCGGTGGGCCGGTCGTAGTGGAGCCGGCTGCGCCAGAGCGACTCGTCGGCGTAGATGTTGCCGACGCCGCTGATCAGGGTCTGGTCGAGCAGGGCCCGCTTGACGGTGGTGCGCCGGGCGCGCAGGGCGGCGACGAAGGCCTCGTCGTCGAAGCGCGGGTCCAGCGGGTCGCGGGCGATGTGGGCGAGCGAGCGGGGGGTGTCCTCCGGGTCGCCGTCCTCGGCCTCCTCGACGGCGAGGCCGCCGAAGGTCCGCTGGTCGACGAAGCGCAGTTCGCGCCCGCCGTCGGTGAAGCGGAACCGGACCCGCAGGTGGGTCTCGTCGGGGGTGGCCGGGTCCTGCACGAGGAGCTGGCCGCTCATGCCGAGGTGGCCGACCATCGAGTGGCCGGTGCCGGGGAGCGGCACCCACAGGTACTTGCCGCGGCGGTGGGCCTCGCCGAGGGTGGCGCCGGCCAGCCGGGCGGCGAAGTCCTCGCCGCCCGCCAGGTGCCGGCGGACCGAGCGCGGGTGGAGCACCTGCACGTCGCCGACGGTGCGGCCGGCGACCCAGCGGGCCAGTCCGCGCCGGACGACCTCGACCTCGGGGAGCTCGGGCACGACGCGCCGCCTCAGTCCTTGCCGGCGGTACCGGAGGGGAGGCTGTCCGCGTACTTGGCCTTGATCGCCCGCCAGGCGCTCTCGGCGGCCTTCTGCTCGGCCTCCTTCTTCGAGCGGCCGGAGCCGTGCCCGAAGTCCTGGCCGGCCACCCGGGCCGCGGCGTCGAAGGTCTTCTCGTGGTCCGGGCCGGACTCGGCGACCACGTACTCGGGCACGCCGATGCCGGCGGCCGCGGTGAGCTCCTGGAGGCTGGTCTTCCAGTCCAGGCCGGCGCCGAGCTGCGAGGACTCCGCGATCAGCGGGTCGAACAGCCGGTGGACGAACTCGGTGGCGGCGTCCAGGCCCTGGTCGAGGTAGACGGCGCCGATCACGGCCTCGACGGTGTCGGCGAGGATCGACGACTTGTCACGGCCGCCCGTCCCCTCCTCGCCCTTGCCGAGGCGGATGAAGGTGCCGAGCTCGAGGCCCCGGCCGACGTCGGCGAGCGCGCGGGAGTTGACCACCGCGGCCCGCAGCTTGGCGAGCGTGCCCTCGGCGACCTCCGGGTGGAGGCGGTAGAGGGTGTCGGTCACCACGAGGCCCAGCACCGAGTCGCCGAGGAACTCCAGGCGCTCGTTGGTGGGCAGCCCGCCGTTCTCGTACGCATACGAGCGGTGGGTGAGGGCGCGTACCAGAAGGGCGCGCTCGAGTACGTACCCGAGGCGCCCTTCCAGGACGTCGTATTCGGTCGAAGCCGGCCCGCCGCCCTTGCCCCCGTTCGCGGGGTTCGGCTTGCGGGAGGAGTTGCCGTCCGACATCGATCCGTGCACCCCGCCGATCAGACCGAGAGGACCTGGCGACGGTTGTACGTGCCGCAGCTCGGGCACGCGATGTGCGCAAGCTTCGGCTCGTGGCAGCGGTCGCACGCGACGAGCGCGGGGGCGACGGCCTTCCAGTTGGAACGGCGGTGGCGCGTGTTGCTGCGCGACATCTTCCGCTTCGGAACAGCCACGGCTACTTCTCCTGGTTCTCGGCGAGACCCTCACGGGTGTCGCTGTACTTGTTCTCGTCACCCTCGTCGCCGGGGGCGGCGGAGAGTCCCTGCAGAGCCGCCCACCGGGGGTCGACGGCATCGTGGTGGTGGTCCGGGTCGTCGCTCAGGCGTGCTCCGCACTCGGAGCACAGGCCCAGGCAGTCGTCCTGGCACACCGGCTGCAGCGGCAGTGCGAGCACCACCGCGTCACGCAGCACCGGCTGGAGGTCGAAGAAATCGCCCTCCAGACGGTAGATCTCCTCGTCCGACTCCTCGTCGAGGTCGTCGGCGCCGGCCGTCCGGGCGCGGTGGCGCTCGTCGGACTCCGGGTAGTAGTACAGCTCCTGGAAGTCGACCTCCAGGTCGTCCTCCACCGGCTCCAGGCAGCGCGAGCACTCGCCCTCGACGTGGGCCTCGGCGGTGCCGGTCACCAGCACGCCCTCGACCACCGACTCCAGGCGGAGCTCCAGCGCGATCTCGCTCTTCACCGGAACACCGATGACGTCCGCGATCCCGAGGCCCTCGGGCGCCTCCAGGGTGCGGGACGCCTTGCGCATCGAGCCGGGACGACGGCCGAGCTCGTGCGTGTCGAACACGAGGGGGTCGCGGTGGTCGAGGCGGTTCAAGGTGTCCTGACTTCCTGAGGCGGCACGCATCCCTGCGTGGCGCGAATCCTTCATGCGGTGTGTGCGGAGCCCGTTCGCGGGCACGCAACGAGGCCGGTGTGAACAGGCCGGAGTGGTCAGACTACCGGAGAGTCCGCCCACGCCCAAACGGGCCCTCGCCCGCCGGGGCGGGCGGTCACCGCCCGCCGAGCTCCCGCAGCCTGCTCATGTCGATCATGCTGGTGTCGAAGAAGCTGGTCTCGTCCAGGCCGGGCTGCTGCGGCGGCAGGCCGTGCGGCTGCTGGTCGTGGGGCTGCTGGTCGTGGGGCTGCTGCTGGTAGCCGTACGGGTCGTAGGGCTGCGCCTGCTGCGGGTAGCCCTGCTGCTGGTACGGGTCGGCCTGGACGGGGTTGCCCCAGGCGTCGTGCGACACCTGCTCCTGGCCCTGGTAGGCGGCGACCGGCTGCTGGTAGCCGTACGGCGTGCCGTACGGGTCCGCCTGCCCGGCACCGGAGGGGTCGTAGCCGCCGCCGTACACCTCGGCGTACTGCGGGGCCCCCTGGCCGCCGTACGGGTCGGCGGCCGGGTCCTGCCAGCCGGCCGCGGCCGGGGTCTGCTCGGGCCAGCTCTGCTGCTGCGGGACGTCCTCGCGGTACCAGGGCTGCTCCTCGCCGTCGGAGAAGCCGGCCGCGACCGCCTCGGCGCGGTCCTTGAGCTGCTGGGCCTCGTCGGCGGCGGCGAGGTAGGCGCCGAGCTCGTCGATCGGCTTCTTGCCGAGGAGCTTGTCGCGGCCCTTGCCGACCGCCTCCAGGGTGGCGCTGAGGACCATCTCCAGGGTTTCGAGCTTCGCGTCGACGTACTCGTCGGCCTCGGGGCTCGGGCTGATCCTCGGCTGGAACTCCTCGCCGTCCGACTCGCCGTCGGCCTCGGGCTCGTACACGCCGGCGCCGCGCAGCTTCTGCCGGCCGCGGCCGACCGCGCCCAGCGTCTTGGTGAGCACCACCTCGAAGTTGGCCAGCTTGGAGTCGACGTAGTCGTCGGCCTCGGCGCGCTTGGCGTCGATCTCGGTGCGGGCCTCGGCCAGGATCCGGTCGGCCTCGGCCTGGGCGCGCCGCACCACCTCGGTGTCCGAGATCAGCGAGCCGCGCTCGTCGTGGGCGCCGCGGATGATCTGGTCGGCCTGGGCCTGCGCGTCGGCCACCATCTGCTGGTGGTCGGCGACCACCGACTGGGCCTGGGCCAGCTCGGCCGGCATGGCTTCGCGCAGCTCGCGGAGCATGCCGACCAGCTCGGCCCGGTTGACCACGCAGGAGGCCGACATGGGCATCGCGCGGGCACTCTCCACCGACGCGACGATCTCGTCGAGTTTCTGCTGCACGTCCACGGGCGCCTCAGTCTTTCCGTGTGCCGCCGAGGTCCTGGCGGAGGCCGGCCCGGCGGCCAGGGGCGCCGCGGGCGGGACTACAGACTGTACGGCCACCCGGGCCGCGGCTCACAACGTCCGGGGCACCCGGGCCGGCCGCACGGCCCGCAGGGTGTGACGATTCACCAGAATCGTCCGGTTCTGTCCGGCGCGGCGCTCAGCGCCTCAGCTCGGCGATCCGCTCGACCAGGCGGCCGTGCACCACCTCGGGCAGCAGGTGCGAGACGTCCCCGCCCAGCGAGGCGACCTCCTTCACCAGCGTGGAGGAGAGGAAGCTGTAGGTCGGCGAGGTGGGCACGAAGAGCGTCTCCACCCCGGTCAGGCCGTGGTTCATCTGGGCCATCTGCAGCTCGTAGTCGAAGTCGCTGACCGCCCGCAGGCCCTTGATGATCGCCGGGATGCCGCGGTCCCGGCAGAAGTCGACCAGCAGGCCGGTGTGCGACTCGACCTCGATGTTCCCCAGCTGGGCGGTGGTCTGCTCGATGAGCTCGATCCGCTCGTCGATGGAGAACATGCCCTGCTTGTTCTTGTTGATCAGCACGGCGACATGGACGACGTCGTAGAGCTTGGAGGCCCGCTCGATGATGTCGAGGTGTCCGTTGGTGATGGGATCGAAGGACCCCGGACAGACGGCGCGGCGCATGTCGTGTGCTCCCTTGTGGGGTAACCGGTGCTACGAGTGTCGATCGCCCTCGTCGGCGGCGCGACCGTACCAGAGAGTGCCCTCGCCGTACCTGCGCGAGCGCAGCCCTTCGAAGCCCTCCGGCCAGCCGAACTCTCCGCCGCGGGTGCTGCGTTCCACGGTGACGAGTACATCGGCCGCGAGCCAGCCCCCGGCGACGAGTGTGATCAGCATCTCCCGCAGCTGCTCGTCGGTGACGGCATACGGCGGATCGAGGAAGACCAGGTCGTACGGGTCCGCCGGGGCCGGCCCGGCGGCCACCCGCTCGGCCCGGTCGGCGCGGACCTCCGCGCCGGGCAGCCCCAGGGTGCGGACGTTCTCCCGGATGGTGCGGGCGGCGCTCGCGTCCGACTCCACCAGCAGGACGTGCGCGGCGCCGCGCGACAGCGCCTCCAGCCCGACCGCGCCCGAGCCGCCGAAGAGGTCCAGCATCCGCGCCCCGTGCAGGGTGCCGCGCAGCGCCTGGAGCGTGGAGAACATCGCCTCGCGCGCCTTGTCGGACGTCGGGCGGGTGGTGCGGCCGGGCGGGACGGCCAGCCGGCGGCCGCCGGCGGTGCCGGCGATGACGCGGGTCATGGGGGTGCGAGGTCCTCTCGGTGGGGTGCGGGGCCCCGGCGGGGCACCCCCATTCAAGCGCGCCGGCGCCCGCCCCGCGTCATCCGGCCGGTGCGACGGCGGCCGGGCAGTACTCCGGCCGGGCCGGGTCGTGGCCGAGCTCGCGCAGCCGGGCCCGCACCGCGTCCGGCGTCCGGCCGTAGCGGGCGGCGATCCGGGCGACCGTCTCGCCCTCGTGGAACCGGCGTACCAGCCCCTCCCCCGGCCCGGTCCCGCGCCCCGGGCAGGGCGCCGCGGAGGCCGGCAGCGCCCGCGCCAGGACCGCGCGCAGCACCGGGACGTCCTCGGCGCGCAGCCGCAGCCGGTCGCGGACCAGCGGCCCGGCGCCCCCGGCCGCGGGGGCCGTCAGGGTGAGGGTGAGCTCGCCGCCGGCGGCGAGCTCGATGCCGAGGAACCGGTCGCCGGCCGACCGGACGTCGTACTGCCGCCATGCCATGACCTGCCCCCAAGTGCCGCTCGGACGAACGCTCGTGACGGTGTGTCCCGAACGGTTCGCATTCTGCCCGCCGGCACCGACAGCGGCCCGCGGCCGCGTCAGCCCTTCTCCAGGTAGTCGGCGCGGTCCTCGTCCAGCAGGCTCTCCAGGGCGGTGCGCAGGTCCGGGTGGCCGGCCAGGTCGGGGTCGGCGGCGACCAGCCGGGCCGCCTCCTCGCGGGCGGTGGCGATGACCTCCTCGTCCTCCAGCACGCTGAGCACCTTGAGCGAGGACTTCACGCCGGACTGCGCCTGGCCGAGCACGTCGCCCTCGCGGCGCTGCTCCAGGTCGATCCGGGACAGCTCGAAGCCGTCCAGGGTGCCGGCCACCGCGTCCAGCCGGGCCCGGGCCGCCCCGGCCGCCGGCATCTCGCTGACCAGCAGGCACAGGCCAGCCGCGCTGCCGCGGCCGACCCGGCCGCGCAGCTGGTGCAGCTGGGAGACGCCGAAGCGGTCGGCGTCCATGATGACCATCACGGTGGAGTTGGGGACGTTGACGCCGACCTCGATCACGGTGGTGGCGACCAGCACGTCCACCTGGCCGGCCGCGAACCGCCGCATCACGTCGTCCTTGGCCTCCGGGGCGAGCCGGCCGTGCAGGATCTCGATCCGCAGTCCGGCGAGCGGGCCCTTGGCGAGCATCTCGGCGGTGTCCACCACCGAGAGCGGCGGGCGCCGGTCGTCGGACTCGGCGCCGACGTCCTCCAGGTCCTCCTCGGCGGACTTGCGCCTGCGGCGGGGCTCCTCGGGCTCGTCGCCGATCCGCGGGCAGACCACGTACGCCTGGTGGCCCTTGCCGACCTCCTCGCGCAGCCGCTCCCAGGCCCGGGCGAGGAAGTTGGGCTTCTCCAGGGCCGGGACGACATGGGTGGAGATCGGCGAGCGGCCGGCCGGCAGCTGGTCGAGGACGGAGGTCTCCAGGTCGCCGAAGACCGTCATCGCGACCGTGCGCGGGATCGGGGTGGCGGTCATGACCAGCAGGTGCGCAGGCCGGTCGCCCTTGGCCCGCAGCGCGTCGCGCTGCTCGACGCCGAACCGGTGCTGCTCGTCGACGACGACCAGGCCGAGGTCCTGGAACTGCACCTTGTCCTCGATCAGGGCGTGGGTGCCGATGGTGATCCCGGCGTCCCCGCAGGCCATGTCGAGCAGCGCCTGGCGGCGGGCGGGCACGCCCATCGAGCCGGTGAGCAGCGCGACCCGGGTGCCGAGGTCGGCGCCGCCGAGCATGCCGCCCTCGGCGAGGTCGCCCATCATCTCGACGATCGAGCGGTGGTGCTGCTGGGCGAGCACCTCGGTCGGGGCGAGCAGGACGGCCTGGCCGCCCGCGTCGACCACCGCGAGCATGGCGCGCAGGGCGACCAGCGTCTTGCCCGAGCCGACCTCGCCCTGGAGCAGCCGGTGCATCGGGTGCTCGTCCGCGAGGTCGGCGAAGATCTCCGCGCAGACGCGCTGCTGACCGTCGGTCAGGGTGAACGGCAGGCGGGCGTCGAAGGCGTCCAGCAGGCCGCCGGGGCGGGCCCGGCGGGGGGTGGCGGGCAGTGCGGAGTCGGCGGCCCGGCGCCGGGCGAGGGCGACCTGGAGGACGAACGCCTCGTCCCAGCGCAGCCGGCTCTGGGCGTGCTCGCGGTCGGCCTGGCTGCGCGGCCGGTGGATCAGCTCCAGCGCCTCGGGGAGCGGGATCAGGCCGTGCGCGGCGCGCAGGTCGGCGGGCAGCGGCTCGCCGACGTCCGAGAGGTGCTTGTCGAGGGCGACCTCGACGCACTTGACCAGCTTCCAGCTCGGCATCTGGGCGCTGGCCGGGTAGACCGGGATGAGGCGGCCGGCGAACGCCTGCGCGGTGCCGGAGTCGGCGTCCTCGTCGAGCAGCTGGTAGTCGGGCCCGGCGAGCTGGCGGGTGCGGTTGAACAGCCCGACCTTGCCGGCGAACAGGCCCTGGGCGCCGGGGCGGAGCTCCTTCTGCCGCCAGCCCTGGTTGAAGAAGACCAGGGTCAGCCGGGAGCGGCCGTCGGTGACGATCACCTCCAGCCGGTCGCCCTTGCGGCCGCGGAACGGGATGAGGGTGACCTTCTCGATCCGGGCCAGGACGGTGACGTGCTCGTCCACCTCCAGCTCGTCCAGGCTGGTGAGCTGGCCGCGCTCGACGTACCGGCGCGGGTAGTGGTGCAGCAGGTCGCCGACCGTGCGCAGCCGCAGGGAGTCGGCGAGCACCTTCGCGGTGCGGTCGCCGACGAGCTTGGTCAGTGGTTCGTCGAGAGCGCCCATCACGCCCTATTGGACACCACACGGACGACAGTGCGGCTCACTCGACGCCGATGAGCAGCAGGGCCTCCTCCTGGCCGCCGCGGTAGACGACGGTGTCCACCTCGGGGCGCTGGCGGCGGGCGAGGGCGACCAGGCCGTCGGCGAGGGCGTCGGGGGCGCCCGCCCCGAGGACGAGGGTGACCAGTTCGCCGCCGGCGGCGAGCATCCGGGCGAGGACGGTGCCGGCGGTGTCGAGCGGATCGGTGCCGATGACGGCGACGTCGCCGTCGATCAGGCCGAGCACGTCGCCGGCCTGGCAGACGCCGGCCATCGTCCAGGACTCCCCCTCGGCGACGGCGAGTTCGGCGTGCCGGGTGGCGCCGGCGGCGGAGGTCATGGCGACCACGTCCTCGTCGAAGCGGCGCGAGGAGTCGTGGACGGCGAGCGCGGCCAGGCCCTGCACCGGGGAGCGGGTGGGCAGGACGGCGATCCGCAGCCCCTCCTCGCGCAGCTGGTCGGCGGCGGCGCCGGCGGCGGCGCGCAGTTCGGGGTCGTTGAGCAGCAGGACGACCTCGCGGGCGCCGCACCGGCGCACGGCGTCGGCGAGTTCGGCGCTGGCCGGCGGGCGGTCCGGGTCGGCGGGGAGCACGGCCGAGCCGGCCTGGCCGCAGAGCTCGGCGAGGCCGGCGCCGCTGACCACGCTGAGCACCGCCCGGCCCGGGGCGGCCTCGGGCCGGGCGCCGTCGCGGCCGGCCCGGGCGGCGGCCTCGGCGAAGTGGGTCACCCGGATCCGGTAGGGGCGGCCGGCCTCGACGCCGGCCTCGACGGCGGCGCCGGCGTCGTCGACGTGCACGTGGACGTTCCACAGGCCGTCGCCGCCGCCGACCACCAGGGAGTCGCCGAGGGCGGCGAGCCGGGCGCGGAGCACGGGCAGCGCCTCGTCGGCGGCCTCCAGCAGGTAGATCACCTCGAAGGCGGGGTGGCCCGGCCGGCGGGCGTGGCCCTCGCAGGCGTCGTGCGCCTCGGCGGCGGGCAGCACGAACTCCTGGCGCAGCGCGACCGGCCCCATCGGGGTGTGGCCGAGGACGGTGTCGGCGAGGGCGCCGAGGACGGCGACCAGGCCGCGGCCGCCGGCGTCCACCACACCGGCCTCGGCCAGGACGTCGAGCTGCTCGGGGGTGTGCACGAGGGCGGAGCGGGCGGCGAGGCAGGCGGCGCCGGCGGTGTCGGCGAGGGTGCCGGACTGGTCGGCGGCGGCCCGGGCGGCCGCGGCGGCGACGGTGAGCAGGGTGCCCTCGACGGGGTCGGCGACGGCCTGGTAGGCGGCCTCGGCTGCGCGTGGCAGGGCCTTGCGCAGGCCCGCGGCGTCGCCGCCGGCGGCGAGGCCCTCGGCGAGGCCGCGCAGCCACTGGGCGAGGATGACCCCGGAGTTGCCGCGGGCGCCGATCAGGGCGCCGCGGGCCATCGCCGCGGTGACCGCGGCGAGGTCTCCGTCCGGCCCGGTGCCGCCCGGGGCGTCGTCGGCCCCGAGGGCCTCGGCGGCGGCCTCCACGGTCAGGTAGAGGTTGGTGCCGGTGTCGCCGTCCGGGACGGGGTAGACGTTGAGCGCGTCGATCTCCTCCCGGGCCTGGCCGAGCGCGGTGAGGGCCAGCCGGCACCAGGTGCGGACGGCCGTGCCGTCGAGCGTGTCCAGCACCAGGTCTCCTCCGGGTGAACGCCACGGGAACGCGGGCCTGCGGTGCGGCGCGCGGGCGGGGTGGCGGTAGGGGCGATGCTGGCAGGTTATCGGGGCGGGCGGGGGCCGTCGCGGTCGGGCGCCGCGGACGGAGCCGCAGGTTGCGGGCGGGCGGGGGGTCCGCGGGGGGTGTCGGGGGCGAACGATCACGGCCCGGGTCGTGGTAGTTTCGTTCAGCGGGAGCAGCCGTTGTATGCTCTTCCGGTTGCCTGGAACAACCCGGGCTCACCCCTTGAACCGATTCGCCCCACGTGAGTGGTGTCGGTGGGCTCAGCCGGGGTTTTCGAACGTAACTGATCTGAAGTCTTGGAGTGACTCCTGTGGCTGCCAACTGCGACGTCTGCGGCAAGGGGCCGGGCTTCGGCAACAGCATCTCCCACTCGCACCGCCGTACCCCCCGTCGTTGGAACCCCAACATTCAGACGGTGCGCGCTGTGATTGGGCGGACGCCGAAGCGGCTCAACGTCTGCACCTCGTGCATCAAGGCCGGTAAGGTCTCGCGCTGACGCGCAGACCGGTATGCCGGTCCTCCGGATCGCCGATCCACCCCCGGGTGGGTCGGCTTTCTGATTTTCCCCGCGGCAGGTCCTCCTGCTGCGGGCCCGGCCGAACCGCGGGCGGGGTTCCCCGGACCACTCCGGGGC
>NZ_JBHWBW010000153.1:6639-16050 GCF_042735675.1 Kitasatospora sp. NPDC059571 | reverse complement strand
CCGGCGCCGGTCGGAGGGGGCGAGACGCGGTCGTCCGCGGTCGGCCCGTCGCCCCCTACCGGGGATGCGGAGCCGCGCCGCGCGCCGCCCCCGCCGCCGACGCCGGCGCGATCGGCGCGGTGTTCGCCGCCGACGGCGACAGCCTCGGCGAGATCGCCGGCGACAACCGGATCCCGGCCGTGCTGCTCGGCCGCGCCGACGGCGAGCGGCTCACCGCCGCGGCCGCGGCCGGCCCGGTCACCGTCCGCCTCGCCGCCGTCGGCAACACCCTGCACGGCTCGGTCTCCCAGGACCAGCCGCAGCGGGTCGACACCCTCACCTCGTTCACCTCCCGGGGCATCGGCGTCGACGGCATCGTCAAGCCCGACGTCGCCGCCCCGGGCGAGACCATCTGGTCGGCCAAGGCCGGCAGCGGCAGCGGCGGGATGCGCGAGGACGGCACCTCGATGGCCACCCCGCACGTCGCCGGCCTCGCCGCCCTCGTCCGCGCCGCCCACCCCGACTGGCCGGTCGCCGAGGTCAAGGCCGCCCTGATGAACACCGCGGGCGACACCTGGCAGGGCGACGACCACGGCGGCCCGGTGTACGGACCGGAGCGCACCGGCGCCGGCCGGGCCCGGGTGGACGCCGCGGTCGCCACCCCGGCGGTCGCCTACGCGGCCGGCGACGGCGCCGTGGACGGGGCGGTCGGCGTCTCGTTCGGACCGGTGGCCGTCACCGGCCCCACCGAGCTGCACCGCCAGGTCGAGATCCGCAACCACGGCGACGCCCCGCTCAGCTACGCGACGGACTACGCGCCCGCCACCGAGCTGCCCGGCGCCGCCTTCGCGATCAGCCCGGCCCGGGTCACCGTCGCACCCGGCGGCACCGCCCGGGTCACCGTCACCCTGCGGGTGCCCGGCCGGCTCGACCGCGCCCCGGACCCGACCCTGGCCCTGGTGCAGGCGGGCCGGGCCCGCAGCTACCGCGGCGAACTGTCCGGCCGGCTGCTGCTCACCCCGCAGGGCGCGGACGTCCCGGCGCTGCGGGTGCCGCTGTTCGCCGCCCCCCGGGCCGCCTCCCGCTTCGCCGCCGGTCCCCAGCTGCCGGGCGGGCGGGCGGCGACCGCGCTGCTCGCACTGACCGGCGCCGGCGCCCCCACCGGCGCCGACCCGGGCGGTCTGCTGAGCGCGTTCGTGCTCGGCGGCGAGGGCCCGCGCTGGCCGGACTGCCCGTCCGGCGGCAAGCAGGGCGACGGGATCTGCGTCGACCGGCCGGGCGAGCGGGTCGCCAACCTGCGGGCGGCCGGCGCCGCCAGCGACGCACCCACTCGGCAGGACCCGCTGGCCGAGGGGATGCTCTACCTCGCCGCCGGGACGTGGGCGCCCTCGGCCACCCCGGTCGGCATGTTCGGGGTTCGGGTCTCCCTCGACACGGACGGGGACGGCCGCACCGACGCGGTGGTCGCCGCCGCCCGGCTGCGCGGCAGCGACGTGCTGGTCGCCCGGACGACCGACGCCAGGACCGGCAAGGAGCTGGACGTCCAGCCGCTGAACGACCGCTGGGGCGACACCGAGACGGACCTGCTGGACGGCGACGCGCTGGTGCTCCCCGTCCGACTCGCCGCGCTGCCCGGGCTGAGGGCGGGGGCGTCCACCGTCCACTACGCCGTGTGGACCGGCCAGGTGCTGCCCGGCACACCGGAGGAGCGGGACGCGCTCGACTCGATCGGGCTGGAGGGCGGTCGGCCGGTGCTCGCCCTCGACGTGCTGCACCCCGCGCTGGACGTCCGGGACGGCACCGACGGGCCGGCCGCGATCGCGGTGCCGGAGCGGTCCGGGGCACTGCTCCAGGTCAACCGGAACGCGGCGGACGCCCGGCTGCTACTGGTCCACCACCTCAACACCGACGGCCGGCGCACGGAGGTCGTCCCGCTGCTCTGACGGCCGGCCGGTCAGCACCAGCTTGGACAGCACGTAGGTGATCGGGATCGCGACCGCTGCGGCCAGCAGCGGCGCGATCCGGTCGCTCACCCGGAGCCACTCCACCAGCAGCACCACGCCCCCGCTCTGCACCAGGTAGTTGGTGAGGTTGGGCAGCGGGAAGAGCAGGAACTTCCGCCAGGTCGGCCTGGTCCGGTAGGTGAAGTGGGTGTGCAGGAAGAACGACCCGACCATGGACAGCACGAACGCCGCGGTGAACGCCGCGAAGTACGGCAGGAAGGGGTGCATCGCCAGGTACAGCAGGTAGAAGGTCGCCGTGTTGGCGACGCCCACCAGGCCGAACCTGACGATTTGCCAGAACTGGGGCCTCACCCGCGCTCCCCGCCGCGGTAGCCCTCGGCGCGGAAGGCGGCCCGCGGCACGTTGGTCTCCTTGACCAGGAAGTGCGGCCGCCGCTTGGTCTCGTAGTAGATCCGGCCGATGTACTCGCCGATCAGCCCCAGCATCACCATCTGCAGGCCGCCGAGCGCCACGATGGCCACGATCAGGGTGACGTAGCCGGGCGAGTCCACGCCCTCGACCAGGGCGACCCCGGTGATCCACGCGGCGTACAGCGCCGCCACGCCGACCAGGGCCAGGCCGAGGTAGATGGCGATCCGCAGCGGCCGGTTGTTGAACGAGATCAGCCCGTCCATGCCGTAGTTCAGCAGCGCGCCGAAGTGCCACTTGGTCTCGCCGGCCTCGCGGGCGACGTTGCCGTAGTCGAAGGTGACGGTGTCGAACCCGATCCAGGAGAACAGGCCCTTGGAGAACCGGTTGTACTCCGGCAGGGACAGCAGGGCGTCCACCGCCGGGCGCGAGAGCAGCCGGAAGTCGCCCACGCCGTCCTGGAGTTCGACGTCCACCCAGCGGTTGACCAGCCGGTAGTAGAGCTTGCTGACGGCGCTGCGCAGCGGCCGGTCGCCCTCGCGGGTGCGGCGGGCGATCACCTGGTCGTGCCCGCGGTCGTACAGCTCCAGCATCCGCTCCAGCAGCTCCGGCGGGTGCTGGAGGTCGGCGTCCATCAGCACCACGGCGTCGCCGGTGGCCTCCTTGAGGCCGGCCAGCATGCCCGCCTCCTTGCCGAAGTTGCGGCTGAAGGAGACGTAGCGGGTGGTGTCCGGGTACTCGGCGGCGATCTTCCGCAGCCGCTCCAGGGTGCCGTCCGAACTGCCGTCGTCGACGTAGCAGAGCTCGTACTCGATCGGCAGGGCGTCCAGGTTCTCCCGGGTCGCGGCGTCGAAGAGCTCGATCACCGCTTCCTCGTTGTAGCAGGGGACCACGACGGACAGTCGCATCGGCTCCACCTCCGGCCTCGTACGCAGTCGGTGGCGGATCGCGCTGCCCCGTCGTTCCTGCTGTCTGGGATTCACACCGATGGTACCGGCCCGTCACCCGCCCGGAGGACGCCGCGGCGCCGCAGCAGGGTGACCACCGCCACGCCGCCGAGCACCGCGGCGGCCGCGCCGCTCGCGGCCAGGCCCGCGGTCAGCCCGGGCGGGGCGAACCCGCAGGAGACGCGGGAGGCGCCGGCGCCCAGCGGCACCCCGATCATGCCCAGCACCGAGCGCGGGGCGGCGGCCGCGCCGCCGTCCACCGAGCAGCGCCAGCCGTCCGCGGCCGGCACCGACAGCAGCGCGACTCCCTTGGAGCCGGGCGGCAGGTCGGCGGTCAGGGTGTGGCCGCCCGCGGTGACCTTCGTCGCCCCGGTGAGGGAGTGCAGGGCGCTGTCCAGGGCGCCGCGGTCCAGGCAGCCGACCGGCTGCGCGGGCAGCACCGCGGCCTTGGAGGTGCGCAGCTGCACGGTGACCCGGCCGTCGGCGGGCACCGGGCCGAGCTCGCGGATCGGCATCGAGGTCATCGGCTCCCGGCCCCAGCTGGTGTACTTCCCGCCGTGGCCCATCACGGTGCCGCTGAACCACGGCGCGTAGAAGAAGACGGTCGAGCCGGGGGTGCAGACCCCGGTGAAGGTCGTCCAGGCGCGGCCCTTCGGGGTGGCCGGCACCGACCAGCCGCCGGCCCGGGCGACCGGCCGCGGGCCGGCCGTCCAGGTGGGCTCGGGCACGCCGTACACCCGGGCGCCGAGCAGCGACTCCTGGCGGCTCCACACCGAACGGGTGTCGGGGGCGGTGTCCGGGTGGACGGTGACCAGCGGGGCGGCGGCCGCGTGCTGCACGGTGAAGCCCCTGCCGGTGCCGCCGGTGCCGTCCAGGTAGGTGGTGATGCCGAACAGCGCCCGGCCGACCGGGTCCATCGGGCTGAGCGTGTGCCGGCCCTGGATGTACCAGCCGGTGCCGAGGCCCTGCAGCATCTCGGCGGTGACGGCCGGCAGGTAGCTGGAGTAGTACGAGCCGCCCTCGCCGCCGAGCAGCAGCGGGTCGTTGTTGGCGAACTCGTGCGGGCCCGGGTCCGTGCGGGAGGCCGGCCAGTCCTCGTTCGCGCGGACCGCGTCCCGGGCGGCCAGCGAGTTGGCCGTGAGGGTGGTGCGCGGCACGTAGAACGGCAGCCCGTCACGGATCTTCGTCACAGCCCAGCTGGTGTGCACCGCACCGGCGAACACCCCCAGGACGAGCAGGGCGCCGGCGCAGCGGCGCGCGAGCGGGCGCGCGCCGGGCCGGTTGAGCGCCCAGAGCGCGGCGGGCACCAGCACGCCGCCGGCCGCGACCTCGATCCAGGTGGAGGGGCGCACCGAGCTCTGGCCGTGGCCGACCAGCGCCACCAGGGCGACCAGTGCGGTGCCGCCGAGCAGCGCCCGGCCGTCGGGGCGCCGCGCGAGCGACACCCAGGCCGCCATCACGAGCATCCCGCTCAGCACGTACGCCGCCCGGTAGGGGCTGCCGTTGGGGATCGCCAGCCCGTGCCAGAGCAGGATCGTCGGCTCCCAGACGAAGCTCGCCGCGGTGAGCACCAGCAGGACGAGCCAGCCGGCCCGCTCGGCGCGGGCCACCCGCCGGTTGAACGGGAGCGAGGCGACCAGCAGCAGCCCGAGCATGCCGACGAAGATGTTCGGCACCGAGTGGTCGGAGCGTCCGCCGGGCAGCAGCTGCGCCAGGTAGTCGGTCAGCCCCGGGGCGCCCGGGTAGGTGGCCGGCGGTGCGGGCTGCGAGGCCTTGCTGGCCTTGAGCGAGACGGTCATCACCGGCGCGGCCAGCAGCACGCCGGTGGCGAGCATCGCCGCCGCCCGGCCGGCCTGCCGCAGCCGCGCCCGCACCGGGTCGCCGGCCAGGGCCAGGCGCAGCAGGAGCACCAGGCAGGAGGCGATGGTGGCCATCGCGGCGGTGTAGAAGTTGCCGGCCCAGGCGAGGGTGACCAGCAGCGTGCCCGCCACCCAGCGCCGCTCCCGCAGGCACCAGTCGCAGGCCAGCCCGATCGCCGGCAGCGAGACCAGGCCCCACATCCACATCGGGTCGGGGGAGCCGTCGTTCAGCACCCATGCGCACAGCCCGTAGCCGACCGCGAGCAGCGACCGCTGCCAGGCCGGGCCGGGGGCGATCCGTCCGAGCAGCACGGTCATCGCCGCCGCGCCGAGCCCGATGGACAGCAGGGTGGCCAGGAACACCGCCAGGTCCACCTCGTCCCGCGGGAAGAGGCCGGTCAGCCAGGAGAACGGGTTCGTCAGGTAGGTGACGAAGTCCGCCAGGAAGGGCGAACCGAAGCCGCTGTTCCAGTTGACCAGCAGGTCGCCGGTGGACGAGCCGTGCAGCAGGTCCCACAGGTGGGCGTGGAACGGCACGAACTGGTTGCCCAGGTCGTTGACGGCCCGCGAGCGGGCGCCGAACGGGTACGTGCCGCGCAGCGCCGCCGCCGCGCAGAAGGCCAGCATCGCCAGCACCGCCGCGCCCGCCGCGGCGACCGCGTCCCGGTCGAGCAGCCGGCGGACGGCCGGCCGCCGGCGCCCGGCGGGGGCCGCCCGGTCGGGGGGCCGTACGACGGCCGTGCGCTCGCTCACTGCGGGGTGCTCCTGCCTGGCCCGGCTCGGGCCTGCGGTGTCGGGTGGTCGGGGTGGCGGAGGGTCGGACCGAGCATAGGTGCGCTCACACCGGCCGGCGGACCGGCCTCAGCCCGCCTGGCTCCACGCGCCGAAGGGGGCGCCCGGCACCGGCTGCCGGGCGATGTACAGGTTGCCGTCGGAGCCGAGCGCCGCGGCCACCGCCCGGCCGTCGGCGTCCGTGGCGAGGGCGGGGCTGTGCGCGAGCAGCGGGCCGTCGTGCTGCCAGTCGCGCCCGGCGGCGCGCAGGGCGATCCGCCCGCGGTCGTCGCGGACGGCCAGCGCCCCGGCGCCGGCCGAGACCCGGCCGAACCCGCCGGGCGGCGCGGACTCCGCGGTCACCCGCCAGCCGCCGTCGACCGAGCGTCGCTCGGCGGTGAGCACCCGGGCGCTCTTGGGCTCGCGGAACTCCAGCCGCAGCCCCCCGCCCGGGGCGAGCAGCGCGGTGACCGGCCCGGCCGGGGTCGGCAGGCCGGTGGGCGCCGCCGGCCGCAGCGGGCCGCCGGGGACGGTCGAGGCCCAGTGCACGACGGTGCGGCCGGGGGCGAGGACATGGGTGGTGCCGTCCCCGTCGACGACGATGCCGAGGCCGTCCTGCACGCCGCTGCCGGCCTGCGGGGGCAGCGCCAGCGCCGTCCAGGGGGTGTCGAGGGTGCGGACGGCGACGGTGCCGGACCAGGTGCGGGCGGCGATCTGCACCGTGCCGTCGGGCAGGACGGCGGCGACCGGGTAGCCGAACTCCATGGAGCGCACCGCGTCGTCGCCGTCCGGGGCGCCGAGGCTCTGCCACGGCCCGTAGGAGTCGTCGCCGTCCTGGACGCAGGTGACCACCTCGCGGCGGTGCTGCGCGGCGGCGTACCCGAGGTGGGTGCGGACGGCGATCAGCCGCAGCCGGCCGTCGGCCTGCCGGACGACCTGGAGCTGGCCCTCCAGGTCGCCGCCCGGTATCCGCTCGGGCCCGCGCCAGCTGCCGTCGGACTGCGTCCAGCGCACCGCGCCACCGTTGAGCAGGGCGAACGCGGTGAGCCTGCCGTCCGCGAGCGGCTGCAGCCAGGTGTCGCTGCCGGGGGCGCGGTAGCGGGTGGACTGTGCCCACCCGTTGCGCAGCGCGCCGGCGCCGACCTTGCGGTCGCCGCAGCCGGCCGGGTCGCCGCAGTGCCGGTTGTCGGCCCAGCCGTAGCTGTTCAGCGCCACCACCTTGCGCCCGACCGCGGCCTGGTCGAGGTTGTGCGGCAGGACGGCGTTGACGTAGCCGAGGTAGTGCTCCACCGAGGTGCTGCGGGCCTTGCCGCCGGCCCAGTGCCGGGTGAGCGCGGCCTGGGCGAAGTACGTCGAGTACGTGTGGTCCTGGTGGTCCAGGTAGACGGTGTCCTTGACCCCGGGCACCGCCTTGGGGGAGTGGTCCGGGTTCGGGTCGAGGGTGCGGACCACGGTCGGGCGGAAGTGGTCGAGCACCCCGTGCAGGGTGGCGATCAGCTGCTCGCGGGTGTAGCCGGCGCCGGGCGGCAGGCCGCTGTGCACCGGCGGCAGGGTCTCCAGGGCGGGCGTCTCGCCGAGCCAGAGCCCGCGCAGGCTCTCCTTGCGGGGCAGGCTCACCGAGCGGGCCTCGACCAGGGCGAGCAGGATCAGCTGCACCTGGGGCGCGGCACGCAGGGTGTGCTGCTCGACCAGCCGGCCCTCCAGGTAGCTGACCAGCTCGACGTCCCAGGGGCTGCCCTCGTCGCCGGTGGCGAGCAGCGCCAGGGCGGCGGTGAGACCGTTGATCCGGGCCCGGGTGTAGGCGGGCCGGTCGGCCCGGGTGACCCGGCCGAGCTCGGAGTGCAGCACGTTGCGGCCGTCGGACTCGCCGTCGGTGAGGCAGACCGTGACGCAGGCGGCGCCGGAGGCGAGCGCGTGGTCCAGGTCCGGGTTCATGAAGTACAGGTTGTCGTCCGGGTGGGCGATCACGTGGACGAAGGACTGCGAGAGGTTGTGGTTCGCTATGCCGTTCGCCCGGGCGGGCCCGTCCACCACGCCCGGTGCCTGCGACCCGCCCGCACTGTCGGCGGAGACCCGGCCCGCCGCGCGCCCCCCGTGCACGGCCTGCCACACACCGTAGCCGGACGCCGGCAGGGCCAGCGCCCCGCCGGTCAACCAGAGCGCTCGGCGTCTGCTGATCGGACCTGCCATACCGCATTCCCCCGTGAATTCCCCGTGTATTCCCGGAGGATTTTAACGGCCCGCCCCCGGACTCCGACCGAACCCCCTGCCGTATCCGGGAATGTCCGGATAGTGGACGCGAGGTGTCAGTCCCTGGGACGCGGAGTAGGGTCCTGAGCATGTCTCGAAGCCTTCGTCTCGCAGTGATCCCCGGTGACGGCATCGGCCAGGAAGTCGTGGCCGAGGGCCTCAAGGTGCTCCGCGCCGCCCTGCCCGCCGACGTGAAGCTGGAGACCACCGAGTACGACCTCGGCGCCCGCCTCTACCACCGCACCGGCGAGACCCTGCCGGACGCCGTGCTGGAGGAGCTCAAGGGCCACGACGCGATCCTGCTCGGCGCGATCGGCGACCCGAGCGTGCCCTCCGGCGTCCTGGAGCGCGGCCTGCTGCTGAAGCTGCGCTTCGCCTTCGACCACCACATCAACCTCCGCCCGGGCACGCTCTTCCCCGGCGTGAAGTCCCCGCTGGCCGGCGAGCCCGCGATCGACTTCGTGGTCGTCCGCGAGGGCACCGAGGGCCCGTACGTCGGCAACGGCGGCACGCTGCGCACCGGCACCCCGCAGGAGGTCGCCACCGAGGTGAGCCTCAACACGGCCTTCGGCATCGAGCGCGTGGTGCGCGACGCCTACCGCCGCGCCCAGGCCCGCCCGCGCAAGAAGCTCACCCTCGTCCACAAGAACAACGTGCTGGTGCACGCCGGCCACCTGTGGACCCGGATCTTCGAGCAGGTCGGCCGGGAGTTCCCCGAGGTCACCACCGACTACCTGCACGTCGACGCGGCGACGATCTTCTTCGTCACCCAGCCCGAGCGCTTCGACGTGATCGTCACCGACAACCTGTTCGGCGACATCCTGACCGACCTCGCCGCGGCCGTCACCGGCGGCATCGGCCTGGCCGCGTCCGGCAACATCAACCCCACCGGCGACTTCCCGTCGATGTTCGAGCCGGTGCACGGCTCCGCCCCGGACATCGCCGGCCAGGGCAAGGCCGACCCGACCGCCACCGTGCTGTCGGTCGCCATGCTGCTGGAGCACCTCGGCTTCACCGCCGAGTCCGCCGGCGTCCAGGCCGCGGTCGCGGCCGACCTCGCCGAGCGCTCCGGCACCCGCTCCACCTCCGAGGTCGGCGACGCGCTCGCCGCCCGAGTAGCCGGCTGACGGGCCGGACCGGACATCCTCCGCGGCGGGCCGGCGGGGGCGGGGGCCGGGTACACACCCGCCGACCGGCGGTTGGGGGCCCGCCGCCGGAGGGGAGTGTAGAGAC
>NZ_JBHWBW010000153.1:2727-6629 GCF_042735675.1 Kitasatospora sp. NPDC059571 | reverse complement strand
CGGGGGGGCGCCGCCCGCGCCGCCGGTTTCGGCGGTTGCGGGGCGGGCCCGCACACCCCCCCCCCCGCCCCTACGGGGCCGGAGCAGGAGACCACAGCAGCCGCCCGGCTGTTCGGCACGGCCCTCTGGATGCGAGTATCGACAGTGGGCCGTGCCGTCGTGCGTCCTTCCCCGGTCCGAGGCCGGGGGGACCTTCATCGGCGGTGGCGGCCCGGACCAACCCCACGGTGAAGGACAGACAGTCATGAGTACGCCCACCCAGGCGCCCATCACGTTCGACCTCAAGCCCTCCGCGCACCCGCTGTCGGACGCGGAGCGCGAGGCCCGGCTGGCCAACCCGGGATTCGGCCGGATCTTCACCGACCACATGGTCACCATCCGGTGGACGGAGGGCCTGGGCTGGCACGACGCCCAGCTCACCCCGTACGCGCCGCTGGAGGTCGACCCGGCCAACATGACGCTGCACTACGGCCAGTCGATCTTCGAGGGCCTCAAGGCCTACCGGCAGGCCGACGGCTCGATCTCCACCTTCCGCCCGGAGGCCAACGCGGCCCGCTTCCAGGCCTCCGCCCGCCGCCTGGCGATGCCCGAGCTGCCGATCGAGACCTTCGTCGAGGCGGTCGAGCTGCTCGTCCAGCAGGAGCAGGCCTGGGTGCCGAGCCAGCCGGAGCAGAGCCTCTACCTGCGCCCCTTCATGTTCGCCACCGAGGTCGGCCTGGGTGTCCGCCCGGCGAACTCCTACCTGTTCATGATCATCGCCTCGCCGGCCGGCGCCTACTTCCCCGGCGGCATCAAGCCGGTCTCGGTCTGGCTCTCCGAGGAGTACGTCCGGGCCGCGCCGGGCGGCACCGGCGCCGCCAAGTGCGCCGGCAACTACGCCGCCTCCCTGGTCGCCCAGGCCCAGGCCGCGGCCAAGGGCTGCGACCAGGTCGTCTGGCTCGACGCCGCCGAGCACCGGTGGATCGAGGAGATGGGCGGCATGAACCTCTACTTCGTCTTCGGCGAGGGCGAGAACGCCACCATCGTCACCCCGGAGCTCTCCGGCGCGCTGCTGCCGGGCATCACCCGCGACTCGCTGCTGCAGCTCGCCGCCGACCTCGGCTACGCCGTCGAGGAGCGGAAGATCTCCACCGACGAGTGGAAGGAGCGCAACGCGGACGGCTCCCTCACCGAGGTGTTCGCCTGCGGCACCGCCGCGGTCATCACCCCGGTCGGCTCGGTCAAGTCCGCCCGCGCCGACTGGACGGTGGGCAAGGGCGAGCCCGGCCCGATCACCATGGAGCTGCGCAAGGCCCTCCTCGCCATCCAGGGCGGCCAGGCCCCCGACACCCACGGCTGGCTCCACAAGATCGTCTGACCTGCCGCGCACGGGCGTCCCGCCTTCCGGGACGCCCGTCCCGCGAGGGACGTCGGACGGGCCCGCTCGTCGAGCCGTGCGGAACGGAAGGAGAGGCCGTGACCGCTCTGCCGCACGAGTTCGCCGAGACCTGGGCCGGCCAGGACGGGGACCTCCTCGACGCCTTCCTGGCCCTGGACACCCCGGAGGGGCTCAAGGCCGAGCTCATCGAAGGGGGGAGATCGTCGTGACACCACCGCCGGACGGCGACCACGAGACCGGGATCGGCCGGATCGTCTGGCAGATCGCGAGGCAGTGTCCGAACGGGTCGACTTCGCACCGGGCAAGGGGCTGATCGTGCCCGGCGGCCGGCATCCCGCTCTACCTGCTGATCGACCGGCAGGCCAACCGGATCGTGCTGCACGCCGCCCCCGCGCGGGGCGACTACACCGAGGTGTCCGGCGTCCGGGTCGGCGATCCGCTGGCGCTGCCGGAACCGTTCGGGTTCGACCTGGCCACCGGTCGGCTGACCTGAGGCGTTCCGTATCGCGAGACACGCGGGCCGGATCGCGGATGGTGTGCCAGACTGCCGATGTGTCCTCGCTCTCGCTGATTATTGGCAGCAGGCGCGCCGGTCCGCAGTGACCGCCCCGCATCCACCCGCATGCGGCGCGACCACCAGCGTCCAGACCCGCGCGCAGACCTCTCGCACCCGCGAGGGGTCTTTTGTTTTGGCCCCGGACCGGCCGAAGCCCCCACAAGGGGCGGAGGGACACCGGGAGCGCGCGGGATGCTGGACAGTGGAGCCGGTCCCCAGACCCGGCAACAGCAGTAACTCCACCGAACGGAGAACCCAGGGCCATGACCGAGGCCAGCACCCCCAACGACAGCTTCCACGTCTTCGACACCACGCTGCGCGACGGCGCCCAGCGCGAGGGGATCAACCTCACCGTCGCGGACAAGCTGACCATCGCCCGGCACCTGGACGAGTTCGGCGTCGGCTTCATCGAGGGCGGCTGGCCCGGCGCCAACCCCCGCGACACGGAGTTCTTCGCCCGCGCGGCCGACGAGCTCGACCTCAAGCACGCCCAGCTGGTGGCCTTCGGCGCCACCCGCCGGGCCGGTGGCCGCGCCGCCGACGACCCGCAGCTCGCCGCCCTGGTCAACTCCGGTGCCCCGGTGGTCACCCTGGTCGCCAAGTCGCACGACCGGCACGTCGAACTCGCGCTGCGCACCACGCTGGAGGAGAACCTGGAGATGGTCCGCGACAGCGTCGCGTACCTGCGCGACCAGGGCCGCCGGGTCTTCATCGACTGCGAGCACTTCTTCGACGGCTACAAGGCGAACCCGCAGTACGCCCTCGCCGTCGTCCGCGCCGCGCACGAGGCCGGCGCCGACGTCGTGGTGCTCTGCGACACCAACGGCGGGATGCTGCCGCTCGGCGTGCGCGACATCGTGGCCGAGGTGCTCGCCGCCACCGGCGCCCGGCTCGGCATCCACGCCCAGGACGACACCGGCTGCGCGGTCGCCAACACCCTGGCCGCGGTGGACGCCGGCGCCACCCACGTCCAGTGCACCGCCAACGGCTACGGCGAGCGGGTCGGCAACGCCAACCTCTTCCCGGTCGTCGGCGCCCTGGAGATCAAGTACGACCGGCGGGTGCTGCCCGCCGGGCGGCTCGCCGAGATGACCCGGATCTCGCACGCCATCGCCGAGGTGGTCAACCTGGCGCCCTCCACGCACCAGCCGTACGTCGGCTTCTCGGCGTTCGCCCACAAGGCCGGCCTGCACGCCTCCGCGATCAAGGTCGACCCGGACCTGTACCAGCACATCGACCCGGAGCTGGTCGGCAACACCATGCGGATGCTGGTCTCCGACATGGCCGGCCGGGCCTCCGTCGAGCTGAAGGGCAAGGAGCTCGGCTACGACCTCTCCGCCGACCGCGACTTGGTCGGCCGGGTGGTCGCCAAGGTCAAGGAGCAGGAGAACCAGGGCTACACCTACGAGGCCGCCGACGCCTCCTTCGAACTGCTGCTGCGCGACGAGGTGCGCGGCCGCCGCGAGCGCTTCTACGCCCTGGAGTCCTGGCGGACCATCAGCGAGCAGCGGATGGACAACGGCGCCGGCAACGAGGCCACCGTCAAGGTGTGGGCCAAGGGCGAGCGCCGGATCGCCACCGGCGAGGGCAACGGCCCGGTCGACGCGCTCGACAAGGCGCTGCGCGCCGCCCTGGAGCGGACCTACCCGCAGCTGGCCAAGTTCGAGCTGGTGGACTACAAGGTCCGCATCCTGGAGGGCCAGCACGGCACCGGTTCCAAGACCCGGGTGCTGATCGAGTCCTCCGACGGCACGGCCAGCTGGTCGACGGTCGGCGTGGCCGACAACGTCATCGCCGCCTCCTGGCGGGCCCTGGACGACGCCTACACCTACGGCCTGCTGCGGGCCGGCGTGGAGCCCGAGGAGAGCTGACGGAGCGCCGAAGGGGCGGGGGGGTTTGTCCCCCCCCCCCCGCCCGGGGGTGAGGGCCGGGGGGTTTTAAACAAAGACGAGACCACCCAGAGTGGGG
>NZ_JBHWBW010000153.1:0-2717 GCF_042735675.1 Kitasatospora sp. NPDC059571 | reverse complement strand
GGATTGCTCCCCGCGCCCCTTCCGGGTGTTCAGGCCCGCTGCGCGTTCAGCGGAGGCGGGCGAGGAGGGCGTGCTCGACGAGGGTGATGAGGGCGCTCTTGGCGCTGTCCCGGCGTCGGGCGTCGAGGGTGATGACGGGGGTGTCGGGGCCGAGTTGGAGTGCTTCGCGGACCTCGTCGGGGGTGTGGGGCTGGTGTCCGTCGAAGCCGTTGAGGGCGACGACGAAGGGGAGCCCGGAGTTCTCGAAGTAGTCGAGGGCGGGGAAGCAGTCGGCGAGGCGGCGGGTGTCGACGAGGACGACGGCGCCGATGGCGCCGCGGACGAGGTCGTCCCACATGAACCAGAACCGGTCCTGTCCGGGGGTGCCGAACAGGTAGAGGATCAGGTCCTCGTCGAGGGTGATGCGGCCGAAGTCCATGGCGACCGTGGTGGTGGTCTTGCCGGAGACGTGGCTGAGGTCGTCGATGCCGGCGCTGGCGCTGGTCATGACGGCTTCGGTGCGCAGCGGGTTGATCTCGGAGACGGCGCCGACGAGGGTGGTCTTGCCGACTCCGAAGCCGCCGGCGACGACGATCTTCGCGGAGGTGGTGGCGCGGCTGGCGGGGGCGCCGTTAGAGCTTGCGAAGTCCACTGAGGACCCTTTCGAGCAGCGTGACGTCAGGCGCACCGCCCGACTCGCCCGCGGCAGCGGGCTGGTGGATGGTGACCAGGCCGGCCTCGGCCAGGTCGGCGACGAGAATACGGGCGACCCCGAGCGGGACACCGGCCAGTGCCGAGATCTCGGCGACCGACTTGACCTCGCGGCAGAGTCCGACGATCCGGGCGTGCTCCGGCAGCAGGCCGCCGGAGCGCTCGGCCGAGCCGGTGGTCGAGATCAGTGCCTCGATCGCCAGCTGGTACCGGGGCCGGGTGCGGCCGCCGGTCATCGCGTACGGACGGACGAGCGGCTGCTGCTCGTAGCCGCCGGACTGCTGCCCACCGTAGCCGCCGGCCTGCTGGCCGCCATAGCCGCTGCCGTACCCGTTGCCGTACGAGCCGGCCGGTGTCGGGGGCGGGGTCATAAGTCCTCCTCGTGCTGCCGCCGTTCGCAGCGGGGTTCCAGCCGGGCGGTGCCGGCTGAGGCGGTCGGCCGCCCGGGGGCGGCCGATGGTCGGTGCGCCCGACCGGGCGGGCCGGGCGCATTACGGGTTCGGTCGGATCAGTGCAGCAGGCTGCCCTGGAGTTCTGCGCGCAGTGCGGGGGTGAGGACGGCGCCCGCGCGGTCGACGAGGAGCGCCATCTCGTAGCCGACGAGGCCGATGTCGGAGTCGGGGGCGGCGAGGACGGCGAGTGCCGAGCCGTCGCTGACCGCCATGAGGAAGAGGAAGCCCCGCTCCATCTCGACGACCGTCTGGTTGACGTCGCCGCCCTCGAAGATCCGGCTGGCGCCGGAGGTCAGCGAGGTGAGGCCGGAGGCGACGGCGGCGAGCTGGTCGGCGCGGTCCCGGGGGAAGCCCTCGGACATGCACAGCAGGAGACCGTCGGCGGAGACCACCACCGTGTGCGACACCCCGGGGGTGTTGTCCACGAAATTGGTGATCAGCCAGTTCAGGTTCTGTGCGGCCTGGCTCATCTGACTCAACTCAACGCTCCTGGTGGTTCTGGCCGAAGCCGTCGAAGCCCTGCTGCTGCTGGCCGAAGCCCTGTCCCGCCTGGCGGCCCTGCTGGATGCCGCGGCGCAGGTTGGTCAGCCGGCCGCGCACCTCCTCCGGGCTGCGGGAGACCTGCGGACCGGTCAGCGGCGCCGCCTCGGCGGTGCCGGAGACCAGGTTGGCCTGCGGGGTGCGCCGGGGCAGGCCCGACGTGGTCAGCCCGCTGGTCGACGGCTCGCGGACCTGCTCGGCCCGGCGCCAGCGCTCGTCGTTGGCGGACGGACGCCACGGGGCCTCCGGCGCCTCCCGGCGGGCCTGCGGGGCCTGCCGCTGCGGGCCGCCCTGGAGGGGGCCGCCCGGCTGCGGGGCCTGCCGCTGCGGGCCGCCCTGGAGGGGGCCGCCCGGCTGCGGGGCCTGCTGCTGCCGGGGCTGCTGCGGCGCCTGCGGGCGCTGCTGCTGCTGCGGGGCCTGCGGGCGCTGGGGCGCCTGCTGCGGGGCCTGCTGCGGGTCGTAGCCCGGCGCGGTGGTGCCGGGACGCTGCGGCCGGTACTGCTGCTGCTGCTGCTGCGACGGCTGCTGGGGCTGCTGCTGCGGGCGCGGACGCCCCTGCTGCGGCGCGGTGCGGCCCCCGTCCTCGGGACGGAACCACTGCTGGGTGTCCTCGACGCCCGGGCCGGTCGGCAGCGCCATCGGCTGCTGGCGCTGCTGCGGCGCCGGCTGCTGGACCTGCTGCTCGTACGACTGGCCGGGGCCGGACTGCTGGGACGGGTCCGGCAGGACCGGCTCGACCAGGCCGAGGCCCAGCGGGTCGCGCGGGTCGATGTCGCTGGCCTCGAAACGGGGCCGGGCGAACTGCACGGTGCTCTCGACCGGGCCGGGCTCGCCGGGCGCCGACGGGCCCTGGCCCTGCTGCGGCGCCTGCGGACGGGCCGGGCGGCCCTGCGGGGCACCGGGGCCGGGCTGCGGGCGGCCGCCCTGGGCCGGACGCTCCGGCATCGGACGGCGCTCGGCCGGGGCCGGTGCGGAGGGCTCGCCCTGGCCGCCGCGGCGCGGCAGGCCGCCCGGGCCGCCCGGGCCCCCCCGGGC
>NZ_JBHWBW010000152.1:5375-16254 GCF_042735675.1 Kitasatospora sp. NPDC059571 | reverse complement strand
CGGGGGCGCGCGGCGCGCGGGGGGCGGGGGGGGGGGGGGGGGCGGCCGGGCGGGGCGGGGGGGGGGGGGCCCCCCCCCCCCAGGGTCGGGTCAGCGGCCGCGCAGCGTGCGGTAGCGCTCGACCAGCGCGGCGGTGGAACTGTCCAGCTGCTCCGTGCCCTCGCCGGTCAGCAGCACCGGCTCGATCCGCTTGGCGAGCACCTTGCCGAGCTCGACGCCCCACTGGTCGAAGGAGTCGATGTTCCAGACCGCGCCCTGGACGAACACCTTGTGCTCGTAGAGCGCGATCAGCTGGCCGAGCACCGACGGGGTCAGCTCGGCGGCCAGGATCGTCGTGGTGGGGTGGTTGCCGCGGAAGGTCTTGTGCGGCACCAGCTCGGCCGGCACGCCCTCGGCCGCGACCTCCTCCGGCGTCTTGCCGAAGGCCAGCGCCTGGGTCTGGGCGAAGAAGTTGGCCATCAGCAGGTCGTGCTGGGCGACCAGCCCGGGCAGCAGGCTCTCCACCGGCTTGGCGAAGCCGATGAAGTCCGCCGGAATCATCTTGGTGCCCTGGTGGAGCAGCTGGTAGTAGGCGTGCTGCCCGTTGGTGCCGGGGGTGCCCCAGACCACCGGGCCGGTCTGCCAGGTGACCGGGTTGCCGTCGCGGTCCACCGACTTGCCGTTGGACTCCATGTCCAGCTGCTGCAGGTAGGCGGTGAACTTGGACAGGTAGTGCGAGTAGGGCAGCACGGCGTGCGACTGGGCGTCGAAGAACGCTCCGTACCAGACGCCGAGCAGACCGAGCAGCAGCGGCACGTTCTGCTCCGGCGGGGCGGTGCGGAAGTGCTCGTCGACCAGGTGGAAGCCGTCCAGCATCTCGCGGAAGCGCTCCGGGCCGATGGCGATCATCAGCGAGAGGCCGATCGCCGAGTCGTAGGAGTAGCGGCCGCCCACCCAGTCCCAGAACTCGAACATGTTGGCGGTGTCGATGCCGAAGTCGGCCACGCCGCCGGCATTGGTGGAGAGCGCCACGAAGTGCTTGGCGACCGCCTCGGTGCCCGCGCCGAGCTCGGTCAGCAGCCAGTTCCTGGCGGAGACCGCGTTGGTGATGGTCTCGATGGTGGTGAAGGTCTTGGAGGCGACGATGAACAGCGTCTCGGCGGCGTCCAGGCCGTGCACCGCCTCGTTCAGGTCGGCGCCGTCCACGTTGGAGACGAAGCGGACGTCGATGCCGCGGTCGGTGTAGGAGCGCAGCACCTCGTAGGCCATCGCCGGGCCGAGGTCGGAGCCGCCGATGCCGATGTTGACGACGGTGCGGATCCGCTTGCCGGTGTGGCCCGTCCAGGCGCCGCTGCGGACCCGGTCGGCGAAGGCGGCCATCTTGTCGAGCACCGCGTGGACGGCCGGGACGACGTTCTCGCCGTCGACCTCGATCACCGCGCCGCGCGGGGCGCGCAGGGCGGTGTGCAGGACGGCGCGGTCCTCGGTGATGTTGATCTTGTCGCCGCGGAACATCGCGTCCCGCAGCTCGGCGACGCCGGTTGCGGCGGCCAGCTCGCGCAGCAGCTCGAGCGTCTCGTCGGTCACCAGGTGCTTGGAGTAGTCGACGTGCAGGTCGCCGACCGACAGGGTGTAACGGCTGCCGCGCCCGGGATCCGCCCCGAACAGCCCCCGCAGGTGCTGCTCCCCCAGCTCGGACCGGTGCTTGGCCAGCGCCGCCCACTGCGGCGTGCGGTCAAGCGGGGAACGGCCGGCGGCCTTCTGGCGGTCGTCCAGCTCCGACATCGGTTGCTCCTTGAGTCATCCGGTTTGCGGTACCTGCACTGGGCCAGGCGAGAGGGAGCGCGAGGGTCAGGCGGTACGTGGTGCGTGCGCCGACTCCGTTGACGGCCTTGCCCGCGGCCAGCCTATCCCCGGCCCGGCCGCTCCCCGTCACTTGCGCGCCGAGCGGAGGTCGAGCTGGCGGAGCACCTCGTCGGCGATCTCCGGGTCGCCGCCGGGCTCGTTGCGGGCCGTCAGGACCTCGCGGCGGGAGGCGGCGATCATCTCCTGCTCGACGGAGGCGGCGGTGCGCCACTTGGCGAGCCGCCGGCGGGCCTCGGCGGTCTCCTCCTCCTGGTACTTCTCGGGGCAGAGCCGGGCCAGCCGGTCGTGCTGGCGCTCGCGGAGCCGCTCGGCGAGTTCGCCGGGCAGGTCCTGCTCCTGCTCCAGTTCGCCCAACCGGACGAGTCCGGCCTTGGAGGCCCGCCACCAGAGTTGACGCACCGCCTGTTCGCGCAGGTCGTGGCCGGCGTCCAGGCCGAGCCGGCGCACCAGCCAGGGCAGGCTGAGCCCTTGGACCAACAGGGTGAACAGGACCACGCTGAAGGCCACGAAGACGATCTCGCTGCGGGCCGGGAACGGCGTGCCGGCGTGCGTGGTGAGCGGCACGGCCAGGGCCAGTGCGACGGTGGCCACCCCGCGCATCCCCGACCACCAGAGGACGACCGTCTCCCGCCAGCTGAGCGGGGTCTCGTCGTCGTGGCCGAGCCGTTCGGAGATCCAGGCCGCGGGCAGCAGCCAGAGCAGCCGGACCAGGACCACCGTGGCGATCACCCAGGCCGTGTCGCCGAGCATGCCCTCCCAGCTGTTGCGGACGTCGGCCAGCACGGTCGCCAGCTCCAGGCCGATCAGGCCGAACGCGACCCCGGTGATCAGGATCTCGACGATCTCCCAGAACGCGTTGCCGACCAGCCGGTAGGCGACCTCGTCGGCGTCCGCGGCCCGGTCGGCGAGGTAGAGGGCGCAGACCACCACCGCCAGCACGCCCGAGCCGTGCGCCTCCTCCGCGGCGGCATAGGCGGCGAACGGCACCAGCAGGTTCAGCGCGACCTGCTGGGTGGGGTCGTCGAGCAGTCCGGCCAGCCGGCTGTTGAGCCAGCCGAGCGCGATGCCGACGGCGACCGCGACCACGGCGGAGAGCACGAACCGCAGCACCGCGTGCTGCACCGCGAAGTCGCCGTCGACGACCGCCTCGACGGCCAGCGAGTAGACCACGATCGCGGTGACGTCGTTGAACAGGCCCTCGCTCTCCAGCATCTTGACCAGCCGGCGCGGCAGCCCGATGGTGCCGGCGACGGCGACGGCGGCGACCGGGTCGGGCGGTGAGACCAGGGCGCCGAGCGCCACCGCGGCGGCCATCGGCAGCCCGGGCACCAGCCCGCGGAACACCTCGGCCACCACCGTGGTGGTCACCACGACCAGGGCCACGGCGAGCAGCAGGATGGAGGCGGCGTTCGCCCGGAAGGAGCGGACGGAGGAGCGGCGGGCCACCGCGAAGATCAGCGGCGGCAGCACCAGCGGCAGGATGAGGTCGGGTCTGACCTTGATGTTGGGGATCTGCGGGACGAGGGCCATGGCCAGACCGAGCACGGTCATCAGCACGGGCTGCGGCACTCTGATCCGGCGGGCCAGCGGCATCGTCACGACCGAGGCGAGCAGCACCAGGAACAGCAGTGACAGCTGGGCCACCGTTCGACCTCCGTGACGTGCGGGACCCGACCCTCCGGCCGAGCATAAGTGTGACTAAGAGGTCGGCCCGGTACGGCTCGCCGGGCCCGGCGCCACCGGTGGGAGGTGGGCGTTGCGCGCGCTGGTCCGGCAGGGCCCCGGCCCGCCGCGGCCCGGGACGGCGGAGGTGCCCCCGCCGGGTCCGGGGCCGCTGCTCGTCCGGGTGGCGGCGGCCGGCTGGCCCGTGCGGCCGGGGCCCGCGGGCGGCATCCCGGGCGAGGAGTTCGCCGGGGTGGCGGAGCGGCTCGGTGCGGGGGCGTACGGCTGGGAGCGGGGCGACGAGGTGCTGGGGCACTGCCCGTACGGGGCGTGCGCCGAGTTCGTGGCGGTGGACGCCGACCGGGTGGCGGGCCGGCCGGAGGCGCTGCCGTGGCCGGAGGCCGCCCTGCTGCCGCTCACCGCCGGCGGTGCGGTGGCGGCCGTGGACGCACTGGCGGTGCGGCGCGGCGAGACGCTGCTGGTGCACGGCGCGCAGGCGCCGGCCGGGCGGGTCGCCGTGCAGCTGGCGCTCGCCCGCGGTGCGCAGGTGGTGGCGGTGGCACCCGCGGCCGGCCACGACGGGCTGCGGGCGGCCGGCGCGGTGCCGGTCGGGTACGGCCCGGACCTCGCGGCCCGGGTGCGGGCGGCGGCGCCGCAGGGGGTGGACGCCGTGCTGGACGCGGCCGGGCGGGCCGCCGGGCCGTTCTGGCCGGCCCTGGCGGGCGGCTCCGGACGGGTGGCGGCCGTCGAACCGCCGGCCGGGGGCCGTGCGGGCGGTTCGGCGGAGTCCGCCGCCCTCGCCGACCTGGTCGAGCTCCGGGAGGCGGGGGCCTTCCGGCTGGTGCCCGACCTGGTGGTACCGCTGGAGGAGGCCGTCGCGGCGGCCGTCGCCGGGGTGCTGCGGTCGGTGGTGCTGCTGCCCTGAGCCGGCCCGGCACCCTGGTGGCCGTCGGTGCGGCGTGCTTGGCTGGGGTCATGGCCGACACGCTGGACACCGTCGAGTTCGCATCCGCCGAGGCGTTCGAGGACTGGCTCGCCGGGCACCACGACGCCTCCCCGGGCATCTGGCTGCGGCTGCGGAAGAAGGCGCCCGGGGTGGTCGCGCTCGACTACCCGCAGGCGCTGGACGTCGCGCTCTGCTTCGGCTGGATCGACGGGCAGAAGCGCGCCCTGGACGACACCCACTGGCTGCAGCGGTTCGGCCCGCGCACCGCGCGCAGCCGCTGGTCGAAGATCAACCGCGGGAAGGCGGAGCGGCTGGCCGAGGAGGGCCGGATGCGGCCGTCCGGCCTCGCCGAGGTGGAGCGGGCCCGGGCCGACGGCCGCTGGGAGGCCGCCTACGACGGCGCGCGGACGGCCACCGTGCCCGACGACCTGGCGGCGGCGCTGGCCGCCGACCCGGCCGCGGAGGCCTTCTTCGCCGGTCTGGACGCGGCCAACCGCTACTCGGTGCTGCACCGTGTCCAGGAGGCGAAGCGGCCGGAGACCCGGGCCCGCCGGATCGAGAGGTTCGTGGCCATGCTGTCGGCCGGGGAGAAGCTGCACTGACCCCGTACGGTGCACGGATGTGCGTCCGACCTGCGGGTGCGTGTATGGTTGGGCACGTCAGCAGGCGCCGCTAGCTCAGTTGGTTAGAGCAGCTGACTCTTAATCAGCGGGTCCGGGGTTCGAGTCCCTGGCGGCGCACCGACAGGCCGAAGGCCCCTCGCGAGAGCGGGGGGCCTTCGGCGTTCCGCCGGGCTGTCCGTCAGCCGAAGTAGGCGTCGAAGTTCTTGGAGAACTCCCGGCCGCCGAACTGGTCCCAGTTCACCGACCAGGTCATCAGGCCGCGCAGGCCCGGCTGGGGGCCGGCCTTCGGGACGTAGCTTCCGCAGTTGGTGCCCTTGGTGAGGCAGTCGAGCGCCTTGTTCACCTCGGTGGGGGCGACGTAGCCGTTGCCCGCGTTGGTGGTGGCCGGCATGCCGATCGCGACCTGGGAGGGCGCCAGCGCCGGGAACATGTTGGCCGTGTTCCCCGCCACCGGGAAGCCCTTGAGCAGCATGTCGGTCATCGCGATGTGGAAGTCGGCGCCGCCCATCGAGTGGTACTGGTTGTCCAGGCCCATGATGGAGCCGGAGTTGTAGTCCTGGACGTGCAGCAGCGTCAGGTCGTTGCGGAGCGCGTAGATCACCGGCAGGTAGGCGCCGGCCCGCGGGTCCTGGCCGCCCCAGGGGCCGGAGCCGTAGTACTGGTAGCCGAGTTGGACGAAGAAGGTCTCCGGCGCCATGGTCAGTACGAAGTTCTGGCCGTACTTGGCCTTGAGCGTCTTCAGCGCGGAGATCAGGTTCACGATCACCGGGCTGGTCGGGTTCTTGAAGTCGGTGTCACCGGTGTTGAGCGACAGCGAGTGGCCCTCGAAGTCGATGTCGAGGCCGTTCAGGCCCCACTTGTCGATGATCGCGGAGACCGAGGAGACGAAGGTGTCCCGGGCCGCGGTGGTGGTGAGCTGCACCTGGCCGTTCTGGCCGCCGATGGAGATCAGCACCTTCTTGCCCTGGGCCTGCTTGGCGGCGATGGCCGCCTTGAAGTCGGCGTCGGACTCGACGTTCGGGCACTCGCTCGCGGAGCAGCGGTTGAAGCGGATGTCGCCCGAGGTGACGGAGGTGGGCTCGCCGAAGGAGAGGTCGATGACGTCCCAGGAGTCCGGGACGTCGGCCATCCGGGTGTACCCGGCGCCGTTGGCGAAGCTGGCGTGCAGGTAGCCGACCAGGGCGTGGGTCGGCAGCCCGCCGCCGGGCGGCTGGGTGGTGGGCGGCTGGCTGGTCGGGGGCTGCGAGGTGGGCGGCTGCGACGTCGGGGGCTGGGAGGTCGGGGGCTGGCTGGTCGGCGGCTGCGACGTGGGCGGCTGGCTGGTCGGCGGCGCGGAGGAGGCCGGCGCGCCCGGCCCGTCCAGCGAGACGTCGTCGGCGTAGTAGGTGCCCTGGCCGTACCAGCCGTGGGTCCAGACCGTGGCGCTGGTCTGGCTCGCGCCGGTGGTGAAGCTGACCGTCAGCTTCTGGTACGCGCTGCCGGTGCTCGGCGTCCAGGTGGAGGTCCCGCCGTCCACGCCGAGGTAGACGTAGGCGCCCTTGACCCAGGCGCTGAGCGTGTAGGCGGTGTTGGGGGCCACCGTGACGGTCTGGCTGCACTGGGCGTTGTCGCTCGCCGAGGCGGCCCCGGCGAGTGCGTAAGTGCCGGTGTGGGCCTGGCCGGTGACGACGCTGCCGGTGTTCCCGGTGCAGCTCCAGGGGGCGATCGAGCCGCTCTCGAAGCCGCCGTTGGTGAGGAACTCGCCGGCCGTGGCCGAGGAGGCGAGGCCGAAGGTCAGCGCGGCGGCGCCGGCCGCGGCGACGGCCCAGGCGGTGGAGGCCGCCAGCAGGCGGCGGCCGGGTGGTGCGGCGTGCGAGGGGCGTGCGGACATGCGCATGTGGGGATGCTCCTGCCGTCGGATGCGGGGGTGTCCGACGCCGGTGGGGGCCGGCCGGGCGCAGGCCGCAGCGACGGCGCACCGGCCGCATTGGACTGGACCACTCTTGGACTAGACCACTGAAGCGAATAGCCGTGCGACTGTCAATGGAGTCCGGCGCACCGTCAGGCCCGGCCGGGCCGCACCGAGTAGGGCGGCGGGTTGCGAGGCCCGGTCGGGCGCCGAACCATGGAGAAGTGTCCGGATATCTCAGGTACCCCCACCTCCGCGGCGACCGGCTCACCTTCACCGCGGAGGACGACGTGTGGGTCGCCCCGCTGGACGCCGACGGCGCCACCGGACGCGCCTGGCGGGTCGGTGCGGACCGGGTCCGGGTCAGCCACCCGCGGCTCTCCCCCGACGGCACCACGATCGCCTGGACGAGCTGGATGGCGCTCGTCCCCGAGGTGTGGACGGCACCGTCGGCCGGCGGGGAGGCAGTCCGCCTCACCTACTGGGGCAGCCAGGACACCCGGGTCCGCGGCTGGCTGCCCGACGGCGAGGTGCTGGCGGTCACGTCGTACCACGAGCCGTTCGCCCACTACACCTGGGCGTACGGGCTGCCCGCGAACGGTGCGCCGGGCCGCCGGATGCCGTGGGGGCCGGTCAACGACGCCCAGGTCGGCCACGGGCACACCGTGCTGCTGACCGCCGCCGCCCCGCACACCCCGGCCGCCTGGAAGCGCTACCGCGGCGGCGCCACCGGCCGGCTCTGGCTGGACGAGGCCGAGCTGCTGCCCGGCCACCGCGGGCACCTCTCCTCCCCCATGCCGGTGGACGGGCCCGACGGGCTGCGGATCGCCTTCCTCTCCGACCACGAGGGCATCGGCAACGTCTACTCCTGCCGCCCCGACGGCACCGACCTGCGCCGGCACACCGACCACGCCTCCTACTACGCCCGCGAGGCGTCCAGCGACGGCACCCGGATCGTCTACCAGCACGCCGGCGACCTCTGGCTGCTGGACGGCCTGGCGGCCCCGGCGCCGCGCCGCCTCGACGTCCCGCTGGGCGGCGCCCGCTCCGGCCGGCGCCCGTTCCAGGTCTCCGCGTCGCTGCACGTCAAGGACCTGGTCTGCGACCGCACCGGCCGGGCCGGGGTGGTCTGCGTGCGCGGCAGCCTGTACTGGCTGACCCACCGGGACGGGCCCGCCCGGGTGCTCGCCGACACCCCCGGGGTGCGGGCCCGGCTGCCGGTGCTGCCCGGCTACGGCGGGCACGTCGCCTGGGTCACCGACGCCGACGGCGAGGACGCCCTGGAGATCGCCGCGCTGCCCGCGCGCGGCGAGCCGACCACGCCGCCGCGGCGGATCGCCTCCGGCCTGATCGGCCGGGTCCAGGAGCTGTCCGTCTCCCCGGACGGCCACCACCTGGCGGTGGCCGCCTCCGACGGGCGGCTGCTGCTGGTCGCCGCCGCGGACGGCACCGTCCGGGAGGTGGCCTCCTCCCAGTACGGGCCCATGAGCAGCCCCGCCTTCTCCCCCGACTCGGCCTGGCTGACCTGGTCGCAGCCGGTCGCCGGCCGCTCGCTGCGGGCGATCCGGCTGACCCGGGTGGACGCCGCCGAGCGGATCGTGGACGTCACCGGCGGGCGGTTCGAGGACGAGCACCCGGTCTTCACCCGGGACGGCCGGTTCCTGGTCTTCCTCTCCTGGCGCGGCTTCGACCCGGTGCACGACGTGCACACCGGCGACATGTCCTTCCCGCTGGGCTGCCGCCCCTACCTGATCCCGCTGGCCGCGGACACCCCCTCGCCGTTCGCCGCCCCGGCCGAGGGGCGCCCGGCCTCCGGCCTGGATCCGGACGACCCGGGCGGCGACGGCACCGTCACCGTCGACCAGGAGGGCCTCACCAAGCGGCTGGTGCCCTTCCCGGTGACGGCGTCCAAGTACTCCGCCACCGCACCGGTGCGCGGCGGCGTGCTCTGGCTGCGCTGGCCGATCTCGGGCGCGCTGGGCCAGACCTTCGCCAACCCGGCGGACACCTCGGGCCGCCCCACGCTGGAGTACTTCGACCTGGCCCACGGCACCCGCAGCACGGTCGCCGACCAGCTGGACGGCTACGCGGTGTCGGGCGACGGCGGCTCGGTGCTGGTCTTCTCCTCGGGCTCGCTGAAGCTGCACCCGCTGCCGGCCGGTGCCCCGGTCACCGTGGACCTGCGGCGGATCACCCACACCGTGCACCCGGCCGACGAGTGGCGGCAGGCCTACCACGAGGCGGCCCGGATCGTCCGCGACCAGTTCTGGGACGAGGACATGTGCGGCCTGGACTGGCCCGAGCTGGTCGACCAGTACGCGCCGCTGCTGGAGCGGATCGCCGGCCCGGACGACTTCGCCGACCTGCTGCGCGAGCTGTTCGGCGAGCTCGGCACCTCGCACGCCTACGTCACCCCGTCCCGCCGCGGCGAGGGGCCGCAGCTGCTCCAGCAGCCGCTCGGGCTGCTCGGCGCCAACGCGCACCGCGCGGAGGACGGCCGCTGGCTGGTCGACCGGATCCTGCCCGGGGAGTCCTCCGACCCGCGGGCGCGCGCCCCGCTGGCCGGCTACGGGATCCAGGACGGCGACGAGCTGGTGGCGGTCGACGGCCGGCCGCCCGACCCGGTGCGCGGGCCCGGCCCGCTGCTGGCCGGCACCGGCGGCACCACGGTCGAACTGACGCTGCGCTGCAAGGGCTCCGGGCGGATCCGGCGGATCGCGGTCACCCCGCTGACCGACGAGCGGCCGATCCGCTACCAGGACTGGGTGGCCAAGCGCCGCAAGCTGGTCCGCGAACTGAGCGACGGCCGCTGCGGGTACCTGCACATCCCGGACCTCGGCGGGTCCGGCTGGGCGCAGTTCAACCGCGACCTGCGCAGCGAGCTGGCGAAGAGCGCGCTGATCCTGGACGTGCGCGGCAACGCCGGCGGGAACGTCTCCGAGCTGGTGCTGGAGAAGCTCGGCCGCCGGGTGCTGGCCTGGGACTTCACCCGGGGCCGGCATCCCGTCCGCTGGCCGCGGGACGCCCCGCGCGGGCCGCTGGTCGCCGTCTGCGACCACGCCACCAGCTCGGACGGCGACGTGATCATCGCCGCCATCAAGCTGCTCGGGCTCGGCCCGGTGGTCGGTACCCGCACCTGGGGCGGCGTGGTCGGGGTGACCGGGCGGCACGTGCTCGGCGACGGCACCCAGATCTCGGTGCCGAAGAACGCGTCCTGGTTCACCGGCGGGATCGGCTGGTCGGTGGAGAACCACGGCGTCGAGCCGGACGTCGAGGTGCTCCGCTCGCCGCACGGCTGGGCCACCGGCGAGCACACCGACCTGGCCGCCGCGGTGGAGCTGGTGATGGAGGTGCTCGCCGAGCACCCGGCCGCCGCCCCGCCGCCCGCCGACACCCCGCGGCCGGACCTGCACCGGCCGCCGCTGCCGCCGCGCTGAGGGACCGGGACCGGCGGGCAGCCGAAGGGGCGTACCCGCGGTCGGCGGGTACGCCCCTTCGGTTCATCGGATCGGTGTTCGCGCACTCAGTCCCAGGGATCGCCCTCGGCCGTCATGTCCGCCGCGGCCCGGCGGTCCTCGGCCCTCTGCTCGGCCACGTGCTGGGCGTCCGCCCGCATCCGCTCCGCCTTGTCGCCGAAGGCGTCCGCGGCCTCGTCGTGGGCGATGGCCGCCCGGTCGCCCGGGCTGACCAGGTCGTGTGCCTTGGCCCGGAACCTGTCGAAGATGCCCATGTCTCCACCTCGCTCACGCATCCGGACGACGGGCTCCCCTCACTGTCACACTACGCCGCCGTGCATGCCACCGGGGTGCGCCCCGATAGGGGGCTACCCCGGTGTTGCGTTTCCTCGCGGGTGACCAAGAACCCGACGCCGTGTGCATACGGGGGGCGGGCACCGCGCAAGGCGCGGGCGCGGGC
>NZ_JBHWBW010000152.1:0-5365 GCF_042735675.1 Kitasatospora sp. NPDC059571 | reverse complement strand
TCACCACCTCGCACCCCATTCCGGTCTCGGGGCTCCCCACCGTGACACAATACGCCGCGGTGACGGCCCCGGGGGCGCGCCGCGAGGGGGGGCCCCCCGGTGCTGCCGTTCAGCGGCGGATCACCACGACTCCTCCGCGTCGTCCATCGGGTCGCGGCCCAGCTCCATCTGCTCGGCCGGCTCCATGGACTCCCGGCCGTGCGATCCGGAGCGCTCCGGATCCTGCCGGGCCGGGTCCTTGGCGCCGGGCCTGGACTTGGCCTGCTCGGCGAGCTGCTGGGCCTTGTCCTTGAACTGGTCCTTCATGCCCATGTCTCCTCCTATGGTCTGGACTATGGGCCTCGGCCAATCAAGCACCCGGCCGCCGGCCCGCACCCCGGGTGCGGACGACCACCCGGACGGCTCAGCCGGAGATGCTCGGCGCCCCCGTCTCCAGGTGCCCGGTGAACCGCTGCGACCAGGTGGCGTCCGAGTCGACGGTGACCGTGAAGTCGTACCAGCCGTTCGTGTACGCGACCGCGTTGAAGTAGTCGCTGGTGGTGCCGCCGGCCGGCACGGTGTAGGTCCACGGGCCGTCGGAGCGGTAGTTGGTGGACGTGATGGTGAAGGTGACGGCGGCCGTTCCGGTGTTGGCGAGCCTGAACCAGACGGCCTGCTTGCCGGTGTCCGGCGCGGCGGCGTAGCCGACGGTGGCCGCCGCCAGCTTGCCGGGCTTGGTCGCGTCACCCTTGAAGCGCCTCAGGAAGCGGTTGGGGCCGACCACGCTCAGGTCGTACGGGCCGCCGCCGAAGCCGGTGCCGCAGTTGAAGAAGTCGCTGGTGGAGCCGCCGGCGTCGACGGTGTACTGCCACGGCCCGCCGCTGCGGTAGGCGTTGGCGTAGGCGGCGAAATGGGCCGAGCCGGTGCCCTGGTTGGTCATCGCCAGCCAGACCTTCATCACACCGCCGGAACCGAACTCCAGGTGGTCCAGGTTGGCGTTGGGCTGGTACGGCAGGGCGCGGGCCGGGCGGGTGCCGGCCTCCTGCTGGGGCAGCTTGTTGTCGACCGGCGCCGGGTTGGGCAGCGGGCCGCAGGCGGACAGGCCGATCGTGGCGGAGGTGTCGGGCAGGGCGGGCATCCCGTACACCGGGTTGGCGAAGTCGAACATGCCGGTGAGGTCGCCGCACACCTTGCGGCGCCAGGCGCTGATGTTGGCGCAGTTCGCGGGCTTGCCGATGGCCGCCGTCCAGCGCTCCAGGAAGCGCAGCACCGAGGTGTGGTCGGAGACCTCGGAACTGACCCAGCCGCCGCGCGTCCAGGGGGAGATCGCTATCAGCGGGACGCGGAAGCCGAGGCCGATGTTGGTGCCGTTGTAGAACTCGCCCGCGGTACCGGCCGGGGCGGCGGGCGGCGGGACGTGATCGAAGAAGCCGTCGTTCTCGTCGTAGTTGAGGAACAGCACGGAGGAGTTGAAGACGTCCGCGTCCGCGTTGAGCGCGTCCATCACCATGTGGACGAAGTGCGCGCCGTCGGCCGGGGTGGCGTACGGGTGCTCGGAGGACGCCTGGTCGGCGACGATCCAGGAGACCTGCGGCAGGGTGCCGGCGACGACGTCGGCGCGGATCGCGGCGGCGATGTCGTCCGGGGTCCGCCCGGTGACCTTCGGGACGGAGCCCATGCCCTTGACCGCCAGCGCGCTGCCGGCCGGGGCCGAGCTGAACTGGGTGAAGTAGGCGAGGGCGTTGTCGCCGTAGTTGTCGGCCGCGTTCTGGTAGACCTTCCAGCTGACCCCGGCGTTCTCCAGCGCCTCGGCGTAGGTCTGCCAGCGCAGGCCGGACTCGTCGCCGCCGTCGTAGGCCGGGCCGCCCGCGGTACCGGCCGGGTCGATCATGCCGGACCAGTGGTAGGTGCGGTTGGGGCCGGTGGCGCTCAGCACCGAGCAGAAGTAGGCGTCGTTGACCGTCCAGTTGTCGGCCAGCGCGTAGTGGAACGGGATGTCGGCGCGGGTGAGGTAGCCGAGGGTGCGGACGTTGCCCTTGGCGGAGACCCAGGAGTCCAGCTTGCCGCCGTTCCAGGCCTTGTGCTGGTCGGACCAGGCGTGCGACAGGTCGCCGTTGCACTGCGCCAGGCGCTCGGGGTCGGCGCCGCCGGCCGGCTTGGTGGCGCTGAACTGCCAGGGGTACTGGCGGCCGAGGCCGTTGGGCTGGTTGAAGACGCTGTACCCGCCGGCGACCTGGATGGCGCTGCGGTCGGCGAAGCCGCGGACGCCCTTCAGCATGCCGAAGTAGTGGTCGAAGCTGCGGTTCTCCTGCATGAGGATCACGATGTGCCGGGCGTCGGCGAGGGTGCCGGTGGTGCTCAGGTTCGCCGTCGCCGCCGAGGCCGGCTGGCTGCCGCCGCCGGCCGCGCTGCCCGCCACGGCCGCGCCAGCGGCGGCGCTCGCCGACAGCGCCATGAACTTCCTACGACTCAGCTCAGCCATCGGGCCGCCGTCCCTTCGGTGATGTTGTATGAACACGTTGCCCGGACATCGGACGCGGAGAATCGTCACGCACCCGGGGGCGGCATGGCCATGGCCGGGAAAGAACTTTGACGGATTGTTCGCCGCCGCGTCGTCCGGCGACCGGAGGGTGAACGGGGATAGCGTGGCCGGTATGCGCATCGTCATCGCCGGCGGACACGGCAAGATCGCCCTGCACCTGGAACAACTGCTCGCCGAGCGCGGCGACCGGCCCGTCGGCCTGATCCGGCGGGCCGAGCACGCCGAGGACCTGCGGGCGCGCGGCGCCGAGCCGGTGCTGTGCGACCTGGAGTCGACCGACCCCGCGACGCTCGCCGCCGAGCTGGCCGGGGCCGACGCGGTGGTCTTCGCGGCGGGCGCCGGGCCCGGCAGCGGGGCGGCCCGCAAGGACACCGTCGACCGCGGCGCGGCCGTGCTCCTCGCGGACGCCGCCGAGCTGGCCGGGGTAGGCCGGTACGTGATGGTGTCCTCGATGGGGGCCGACGCCGCGGCGCCGGACGGCGACGACCCGGTCTTCGGCGCCTACCTGCGGGCCAAGGGCGCGGCCGACGACGACCTGCGGGCCCGGCCGGGCCTCGCCTGGACGGTGCTGCGACCCGGCCGGCTCACCAACGACCCGCCCACCGGCCGCGTCCGGCTCGCCGAGCACACCGGCTGGGGCTCGGTGCCCCGCGCCGACGTCGCGGCCGTGCTGGCGGCGCTGCTCACCGACCCGGCCCCGGCCGTGGGGCGCACGCTGGAGCTGGTCTCCGGCGACCGGGCGGTGGCGGAGGCCGTGGCCGACCTGGTCAGTCCTTGACGGTGATGCCCAGTGCGTGGGCGAACTGCGGTGCGAGCTCCAGCAGCTGACCGGTGTTCAGTATGGCTCCGGACAGGCCCTGGTGGCCGTCGGGCAGGCCCAGGCGGGCCGCGCCGCGCAGGTCCACCCGCTCCATCCGGGCGCCGCCGAAGCGCACCCCGTCCAGCGTCGAGCCGGGCACCGAGACATCGGTCAGCCGGGCCCCGGCGAAGTCCACGTCGCGCAGCAGGCAGTCCTCGAACACCACGTCGCGCAGCACCGCGCCGCGCAGGTTGACCGACTCCAGCTTGCAGCCGCGCAGCACCGTGCGCCGCAGCTGGGCGCCGTACCAGGCGACACCGGCCAGGACGGATCCGAGCAGGGCGGTGTCCTGCCACTCGCTGTCGACGAGCTCGGTGCCGACCAGCCGGCCGCCCTGGATCCACACCTCGTTCCAGCGCGACGTGCGCAGCGCCGTGCCGGCGAGCTCGACGCCGGTGAAGGCGCACTCCAGAAAGCTCGCCCCGCTGGCCTGGCCGGTGTACTCGCCGCCGTCGAAGTGCACCGTGTCGTACCGGGCGTCGCGGTGCAGCGCACCGGAGTGCGGCTGCAGCAGGTCGGCGTACGGGAGGTCGGCGAGCTGCTCGGGGACGTCGGCCATGGCGGTGCCGTTCTGTTCGGGCGGCCGTGCCGCGCCGCGGGGGCGGGCCCGGCCCGCGGGCGGGCGGACAGGCTGCTGCCGGCCATGGTCGCAGCCGGCACCGACAGTGCGGGGCCGGCTCACTCCTCGCGGGCGTGCAGGGCGATCCCGACGGCCACCGCGGCGGCCGCGACCAGGCCGGCGGCGAGCACCCCGGCCCCGCCGAGGGCGGTGCAGGCGAGCACCGCGGCGGCGGCGACCGGCAGCACCGCCGTCTGGGCGGCGCCGCGCTTGAGGTGCCGCGCGTGCAGGGACCAGAGCGTGAAGAGGTAGAGCGCGGCGGGCACGGTCACCGCGGCGGTGGCGGCCGCCGCCGTGATGTGCGCCGCGCCGACCGCGTGCTCCACCGCGACCTCCAGGCCGGCGCCGATCGCCGCCGCGGAGCCCAGCACCAGGTAGTGGCCGTAGCCCCAGAGGAACGCCTGCCGGTTGGAGCGCAGGTGGTCGTGGATGGGCCGGGCGAAGTAGATCCACCAGGCCGAGAAGCAGAGCAGGATGCCGCCGGCCGCGATCGGCAGCAGTTCGCCCAGGGCCTCGTGCTCGTCCAGGGCGGTCTGTACCGCCAGGGTGGCCGCGGCGACCGTCTCGCCGAGCACGATCAGGGTGAACAGGCCGTACCGCTCGGCGATGTGGTGCGGGTGCCAGGTGGTCTGGGCGTCGCGTTCGGCGATCACCGGGACGGAGAGCTCGGCGAGGATGCCGAGCGGGACCACGTAGTTGTACGCGTCGTGCGGCACCAGGAGGATCAGCCCCCAGCCGATCTGGCAGAGGGTGATGCCGAGCGCGTAGCGCAGGGCGACCCGGCGGGCGGCGCCCTCCTCGCAGGCGGCGGCGCGCAGCCACTGGCCGACCATGGCGAAGCGCATCACGACGTACCCGGCCACACCGAGCACCAGGTCGTGGTCGTTGAACATCCGGGGCACGCCCGCCGCGAGGATCAGCACGCCGGTGATCTGCACCAGGGTGGTGAGGCGGTAGGGCACGTCGTCCACGTCGTAGGCCGAGGCGAACCAGCTGAAGTTCATCCAGGCCCACCAGATGGCGAAGAAGACGAACAGGTAGCCCGACAGGCCGGTGCCGAGCTGCCCCTCGGCGAGGTGGCCGGCGAGCTGCCGGCCGGCCTGGGCGACCGCGACCACGAAGCAGAGGTCGAAGAAGAGCTCCAGCGGGGTGGCCGTGCGGTGCGGCTCGTCCCGGCTCCGCGGCGCCATCCGCCGGACCGGCCGGCGGTGCTGGAGATGGGCCGGGAGCTGCGCCGGGTCGCCGGTCATGGGGCCGCCTTACGGGGGGTGTCGGGGCGTGTCACCGGGCGATCCTGGCAGTCCGGCCGGTCCGGCGCACGCACCCCGCCCGCACGCCGGGGAGGTGCGCGGCCGGCCGGTCCTTG
>NZ_JBHWBW010000151.1:11312-16257 GCF_042735675.1 Kitasatospora sp. NPDC059571 | reverse complement strand
CACGTAGTCCGGGGGCGCGGGGGGGCGGCGCGGGTCCGGCGCGGTGGCCGGCTCGGTCTCGGCGTCCAGCAGCCCGGCCTCCAGGCCGGTGGCGATCAGGTCGGCCTCCCGGCGGGCGCGGACGTCGCCGCCGGCGTCAGCGGGGTGCGGCACGCCGCCGCCCTGCGACGGGTGGCCGGGGCGGACGCCGCCCTCGGGGCCGCCGTCCTTGATGATGTCCTCGAGCGCGTTGCGCAGGGCCTCCCCGAAGCCCGGGTCCATGGTCGCGTTGTCCGCGGCGTCCTCCGGGCCGGTGGGCCGCGGGAAGAACAGCGGCCACTCCTCCCCGACGCTCAGGAACGGGCCGTCGAACACCGGGCCGTCCTCGGCCGCCCGGGCCTCCTGCTCCGCCCAGAACGCCCGCGCCTCGGTGATCTCCCGCTCCCGGTCCGCGGCCAGCGCCTCCACGACCGCCCGGCGTATCGCGGCCTCGTCGACGGCGGCGCCGGCCGGTGCGGCCTCCCGCTCGCCCAACCGGCGTGCCAGCGCACGGACCTGGAGCAGCACAGCGGTGGCGACGGCGATCAGGATCAGCAGCAGAGAGATGTAGACGACGCTCACGGAATGTACTCCTTGCGAGGAGTGGAACGGGGTTGCACGTCCACATTGCCGCATCCCGCGCCGTTGCTGCAGTGGCTGATGTCCCATTTCTCAGGAACTTCCGCACTTGTCCCCAAATTGTTAGGTACAACCCATCTACGCAGCGCAGTCGTCCCATTCCGTTGCGTCGATGAAACGGGCCGGAAATGCAAAAAAGAGGGCCGGAGCACGTTTCGCGTGTGATCCGGCCCTCAGTTACGCAGGGTCACTCCGAATGGGTGGTCCTGCGGCCTTCACGGCTCGGTCGAGCCGTCTGTGTCCGTGTCGTGCTGTGTCAGCTCAGCCGCTCGATGACCATCGCCATGCCCTGGCCGCCGCCGACGCACATGGTCTCCAGGCCGAACTGCTTGTCGTGCCACTGGAGGGAGTTGATCAGGGTGGTGGTGATCCGGGCGCCGGTCATGCCGAACGGGTGGCCGACCGCGATGGCGCCGCCGTTGACGTTGAGGCGGTCCAGGTCGATGCCGAGGTCGCGGTAGGAGGGGATCACCTGAGCGGCGAACGCCTCGTTGATCTCGACCAGGTCGATGTCGCCGATGGACAGGCCGGCCCGCTGCAGCGCCTGCTTGGACGCCTCGACCGGGCCGTAGCCCATGATCTCGGGGGACAGGCCGCTGACGCCGGTGGAGACCACCCGGGCGAGCGGGGTGATGCCGAGTTCGCGGGCCTTGGTGTCGGACATGATCACCAGGGCGGCGGCGCCGTCGTTGAGCGGGCAGCAGTTGCCGGCGGTCACGGTGCCGTCGGGGCGGAAGACCGGCTTGAGGCCGGAGACCGCCTCCAGGGTGACGCCGGCGCGCGGGCCGTCGTCCTGGGAGACGACGGTGCCGTCCGGGGTGGTGACCGGGGTGATCTCGCGCTGCCAGAAGCCGGCCTTGATGGCCTGCTCGGCGAGGTTCTGCGAGCGGACGCCGAACTCGTCCTGCTCGGCGCGGGTGATGCCCTTGAGCGCGGCCAGGTTCTCCGCGGTCTGGCCCATCGAGATGTAGGCGTCGGGCAGCAGGCCGTCCTCGCGGGGGTCGTGCCACTCGCCGCCGCCCTCCTCGGCACGCTTGGCGGTGCGGGCCTTGGCCTCGGCGAAGATCGGGTTCTCGGTGTTCGGCATGCCGTCCGAGGTGCCGTTGATGCTGCGCGAGACGGTCTCGACGCCCGCCGAGATGAAGATGTCGCCCTCGCCGGCCTTGATCGCGTGCAGCGCCATGCGGGTGGTCTGCAGCGAGGAGGAGCAGTAGCGGGTGATCGTGGCGCCCGGCAGGTAGTCCATGCCCATCTGCACCGCGACGATGCGGGCCAGGTTGTGGCCCTGCTCGCCGCCGGGCAGGCCGCAGCCCAGCATCAGGTCGTCGATCTGCCGCGGGTCCAGCTCCGGCACCTTGGCGAGCGCGGCGGCGATGATCTGGGCGGTGAGGTCGTCCGGGCGGACGTCCTTCAGCGAACCCTTGAAGGCCCGGCCGATCGGAGAACGGGCGGCGCTGACGATGACGGCTTCGGGCATGGTGGGCTCCTCGCTGATCGACCGGCTGGCGAGCGTACGCACGGCGCGCCGGACGGCTCCCGAGGACACTCGGGAGGAAAGTTACCGCTAAGTAGGACCGTCGTCACCCGTGCCCGGGTGTGAGTTGGCCGACGCGGACTCCGGCTCCGCGGTGCCCGGCAGTCCCAGCCGCAGTCGGTGCCGCAGCAGCGCCCAGCGCCGGGACGCCGCCTCCGGCCCGGCCGCCGCCACCTCGGTGCCGGACCGGCCGGCCGCGGCCGCCGCCGCCACCTCCACCGGCAGCACAGCCTGCGCCTGCGCAGGCTCGGCGGGCCCGCACTCCTCGGGCCACAGGTCCACCGCCGCGCAGAGCGAGGGCAGCATCGCCATCGCCGCGGTCGCGTACCCCTGGGCGGACGGGTGGTAGCGGTCCGCCGCGAACATCTCCGGCCGGGCCGCGAACTCCGGGCCCAGCAGCGAGCCCAGCGACACCGTCCGGCCGCCCGCCTCCACCACCGCGATGGTCTGCGCCGCGGCCAGCTGGCGGCTGAGCCGCCGGGCCACCCAGCGCAGCGGCGGCCGCACCGGCTTGATGGTGCCCAGATCCGGGCAGGTGCCGACGACCACCTCGCAGCCGGCCGCCCGCAGCGCCCGGACCGCGTCGCCCAGCTGCCGCACGGACTGCGCCGCGGGGCTGCGCCGGGTCACGTCGTTGGCGCCGATCATGATCACGGCCAGCGCCGGGCGGTGCGGCAGCGCCCGGACCACCTGGTCCGCCAGGTCGGGGGAGCGGGCCCCGGACCTGGCCACGTTGACCAGGCGGACCCGGCGCTCGGCGACCGAGGCGAGCCCCGAGGCCAGCAGTGCGCCCGGGGTCTCCCGGCCGCGCGCCACCCCCAGCCCGGCGGCCGTGGAGTCGCCGAGGAAGGCCAGCACCAGCGGCGGGGAGCCGTCCGCCGGGTCCGCACCGTTGGTGAAGCCGTCCCCGTAGACCCCGTCCGCCCGGGGCGGATCGCCCTCCAGCAGCCCGATCGCCCGGATCGCCAGCCGGCTCTCGGTCAGCAGCAGACCGGCAAGTCCCACACCCAGCAGCCCCAGCCCGCCGCCGCCGTACGCGGCGGCCGTGGCGATCCTGCGGGCCACCCGGGCCCTCGACGCCTGTGCCCCTGGCATCCTGCACCCCCTTGTGCGGTCGTCCAGAGTCCTTGTACCCCGTACTACCCCTCGGTGCCGCGCGGCTATCGGCGGCCGTCGGCCATCCGTGGCCATACCCTTTAGACACCCACAGTCACATGCGCCACAACCCGGGAGGATCCCCGTGCGGTACAGCAATTCGATCATCGAGCTGGTCGGCAACACGCCACTGGTGAAGCTCACGAAGGTCACCGAGGGGATCACCGCCACCGTGCTGGCGAAGATCGAGTACTTCAACCCGGGTGGCTCGGTGAAGGACCGCATCGCGCTGCGCATGATCGAGGCCGCCGAGGCCTCGGGCGCGCTCAAGCCGGGTGGCACGATCGTCGAGCCGACCTCCGGCAACACCGGCGTGGGCCTGGCCATCGTGGCGCAGCAGAAGGGCTACAAGTGCATCTTCGTCTGCCCTGACAAGGTCTCCACCGACAAGATCAACACGCTGCGCGCGTACGGCGCCGAGGTGGTCGTCTGCCCGACCGCCGTCGCCCCGGAGCACCCGGACTCCTACTACAACGTCTCCGACCGCCTGGTCCGCGAGACCCCGAACGCCTGGAAGCCGGACCAGTACTCCAACCCGGACAACCCGGCCTCGCACTACCACTCCACCGGCCCCGAGCTGTGGGAGCAGACCGACGGGCGGATCACCCACTTCGTCGCGGGCGTCGGCACCGGCGGCACCATCTCCGGCACCGGCCGCTACCTGAAGGACGCCTCCGGCGGCAAGGTCCAGGTCATCGGCGCCGACCCGGAGGGCTCGGTCTACTCCGGCGGCACCGGCCGCCCGTACCTGGTCGAGGGCGTCGGCGAGGACTTCTGGCCGACCGCCTACGACCGCACGGTGGCGGACGAGATCGTGGCCGTCTCGGACAAGGACTCCTTCCAGATGACCCGCCGCCTGGCGAAGGAGGAGGGCCTGCTGGTCGGCGGCTCCTGCGGCATGGCCGTGGTGGCCGCGCTGGAGGTCGCCAAGCGGCTCGGGCCGGACGACGTGGTGGTCGTGCTGCTGCCGGACGGCGGCCGCGGCTACCTCTCGAAGATCTTCAACGACGACTGGATGGCCGACTACGGCTTCCTGCCGACCGCCACCGACGAGGCGCACATCGGCGAGGTGCTGGCCCGCAAGGACGCCATCGAGCACGAGGGCATCCCGCAGTTCGTCCACATGCACCCGGGCGAGACGGTCGCCGAGGCCGTCCGCGTGCTGCGCGACTTCGGCGTCTCGCAGATGCCGGTCGTCTCGCCGGGCGCCGGCCACCCGGACATCATGGCCGGCGAGGTGATCGGCTCGGTGGTCGAGCGCGAGCTGCTGGACGGCCTGTTCACCCAGCGGATCCAGCTCACCGACACCCTGGACAAGGTGATGTCCAAGCCGCTGCCGGTGGTCGGCTCCGGCGAGTCGGTCACCAACCTGATGGCCGTCCTGGAGAAGGCGGACGCGGTCGTCGTCCTGGTCGAGGGCAAGCCGCAGGGCATCGTCACCCGCCAGGACCTGCTGGCCTTCCTCACCAGCCGCGCCGGCCACTGAGCCCGCCGCCCCGCCCCCGCGCGGCGGGGGGGCGCCCGCGGCCCCGGGCACCCGGCCCGGTGAAGGCCGCCCCCCCGCCGCGTGGGACAACCACCGCGGGCGGGTATAAACCA
>NZ_JBHWBW010000151.1:4044-11302 GCF_042735675.1 Kitasatospora sp. NPDC059571 | reverse complement strand
GCCACCCCGGCGGTCTCCCACACCCGCCTGCAGCGGCGCGCGGCCCCCCCCCCCGCCCCCCCCCCCGCCCCCCCCCCCCCCCCCCCGGCGGGGGGGGGGCGCGCCCGCGCCCCGGTGCACCGAACAGGTGAAAGGACGCCGCCCGGCCGGTTGGTACACCGACGTCACGCCGGCGTACCAACGCGTTAACAACGGTCCGGCATCGTATTGGTCAACGGCAAGACGCCGAGCATGGTGGCAGCGGAACGGGAGCGGCTCCCCGGACCGCAGTCACCACGGACACGTCGGTCGGCCCTGACCCGGCCCTCCGTGTCCCGCCCGCGGGGGTTGCCGTCGTCCCGCCCCTGTCGGCTCCGGCCTTCGGGCCGGGGCGGAAGACAGGGTGCGGCACCCCCGCGGCACCCATCGCGCCGAAAGGCGCGTCTCCGCGGCTCCCGGGTGGGGGAGCCCCGGCGGAGACGGGAGGGCCGGTCCCCAGCCTCTGGGGGCCGGCCCTTCCCGTGTGCGCCCGCCCGGCCGGAGTGCCGGCGGCACCGGCCCGTTCCATTTGGGTCCGCCCGTCCGCTGACCTAGGCTCGCCGCCATGACCAGCACTGACCTGCCCGCGCAGGACGCACCGCGTTACGTACGCCTCAGCATCGAGCTCATCGCCGAGATCACCGATGAGCAGGCCCTCAAGGCCGCCGCGCTCGCCCAGGTCGAGAACGACGAGTACCTCGACGACGAGGAGCGCGCCCAGTCCGTCGAGGCCATCGAGGTGGACCCGTCCGGCTCGCTCGCCCACTTCATCGACCCGGTGGCGCTGCTCGGCGACGTCCCCGGCATCGAGCTGACCTCGGCCACCTGGGAGTCCGCCCAGACCGAGTTCGACCCCGAGGACGAGAGCTGGGACGAGTACACGGTCGAGGAGTCGGCGGAGTAGTCCGCGGTGGACAGTCGCCGGACACCCGTTGCCCCGGCGTGAGTTCCGCCACGTCAGGCCCGGTTCGGAGCTTTCCGAGCCGGGCTTTTGTCCGTTTTGGAGGTATGACTTGTACTATCGTACGGTCTCAAGCATTCGCGGCTGTTCACCCGATTTGCGGTGCTTGATTCCGTTCCGTGCGCGGCACCCCGCGCGCACCGGCCGAACAGCAGGGAGAACAAGGTGACGGGACCCGAGAAGCAGGAGCGCGGAACCAGGGCCACATGGACCCGCCGCGGAGTCCTCGCCGGCCTGCTCGGCGCCCCCGTCCTGCTCGTCGCCGCGTGCAACGACACCCCCGCACCGTCCTCCGGCGCCGCCGGGACGACCGCCGCCGGGGTCGGCGGAGCCACCGGCACCCCGAGCCCGACGCCCGGCCCGAAGACCTCCGCGGCCCGCATATCCATATCCCCGGCCGACGGGGCCACCGCGGCCCCCTTCACCCGGCCGGTCACCGTCACCGCCACCGCCGGGACGCTCTCCTCGGTCACCGTCACCGACGGCAGCGGCCGCTCGATACCCGGCACCCGCTCCGCCGACGGCGCCTCCTGGATCTCCAGCGGCCCGCTCAGCAGCGGCACGAGCTACTCGGTCGCCGCCGCCGCGACCGACAAGGACGGCCTGGAGGCGGACGCCCACGCCGAGTTCGCCACGGCCTCGCCCGCCGACACCTTCGTCGGCTACTTCACCCCCGAGGACGGCTCCACCGTCGGCGTCGGCATGCCGGTCTCGATCAACTTCAACAAGCCGATCATCAACCGCAGGGCCGTCGAGCAGGCGATCACCGTCACCGCCGACACCGGCGTCGAGGTCGTCGGGCACTGGTTCTCCAGCACCCGGCTCGACTTCCGCCCCCGCGACTACTGGGCCAAGGGCACCACCGTCACCCTGAAGCTGCGCCTGAAGGACGTCGAGGGCGCCAGGGGCGTCTACGGCACCCAGTCCAAGAGCGTCTCCTTCACCGTCGGCCGCAGCCGCACCAGCGTCGCCGACCTCGCCGCGCACACCCTCACCGTCACCACCGACGGCCAGGTCACCGCGACCTACCCGATCATCGGCGGCGCCCCCGACCACCGCACCTGGGGCGGCAAGCTCGTCATCTCCGAGCAGTACGAGCAGACCAAGATGGACTCCACCACGGTCGGCCTCGGCGACGAGTACAACATCCCGGACGTGCCGCACGCCCAGCGCCTCACCGCCTCCGGAACCTTCATCCACGGCAACTACTGGTCGCCCGCGGACGCCTTCGGGGCGGACAACCTCAGCCACGGCTGCGTCGCGCTGCGCGACGTCAAGGGCGGCGGCGACCCCACCACCGACGCCGCGGTCTTCTTCAAGGGCTCGATGGTCGGCGACGTCGTCGAGGTGGTCAACTCCGGTGACAAGACCGTCGTCCCGTCCAACGGCCTGAGCGGCTGGAACCTCAGCTGGGCCGACTGGAAGGCCGGCAGCGCACTCTGACGCGCCGTCGGCCCGGTGCCCGCGGGGGCGGGGCGCTCAGCCCTGTCCGCCGTCGGCGGGCAGGGCCGGTCCGCGGGCGATGAGTTCGGCCTCGGCTCTCCTGCGCAGGTACTCCCAGCCGCCCTGGCCGCCCGCACGGGCGATCATGACCTCCCGGCGCAGGGCGTCGTCGTCCAGCTCCCCCACCGCGCGGATCCGGCGGTCCAGGCCCTTGCGCACGGTGCGGTGGGCCCAGCGCCCGAGCTCCTCGCGGAGGGCCCTCTTCCTGGCGTCGAGGCCCAGATCGGGTCCCCGCCCGTGGCTCTCGCGCAGCCCCCAGAGCACCGTCCGCCGCAGCCGCCCGCGCCGGTCGCACCAGACCACCACGTCCGTCCGGACGGCGATGACGGCCTCCACCGGGATCCGGCGGGTGCGCAGGAAGCCGCGCACCACCAGATCGTCCGGTCCGCAGCGGACGGCGTACCCGCCAGCGCGCACGCCGACGAGTGGCCCGAGCAGCAGGAACACCCCGGCGATCGGGCCCCGGACGCCCCACGGCCCCGACGACTGCACGGCGAACAGCGCCGGGACGGCGCCCAGCAGCAGGAACGTCACCACCACGGACGCCACCCGCCGCCACCGCTCGAATTCCAACCGCAGCACCTCGGCCACGCCGCCCCCTCGCGTCCGCTGCGCGGCCGACGCCCCTCCGCGGCGGCCGACGGGGGCAGCGTACGCCCCGGCCCGACCCGCCCGGCACCGCTCCCGGGGTGCGGCCGGGCCCGGTCGGGGCCGACGATGGAGGGTGAGGTCGCGGCGGTCGCCCCCGGGGGGGTGGGAGGTTGCCATGCCCGTGCACACGGTCCGACCCGGCGTCAGCGTCCTCAGCGACAGCCTCGAGGTGCCCGGGATCGGGCACATCCCGGTCAACGCGTTCGTCCTGCACGCCGCCCAGCCGGTCGTCGTCGACACCGGACTCGGCCTGTCCGACCGGGACTTCCTGGAGACCCTCGGCTCGGTGCTGGACCCGGCCGACGTGCGGTGGATCTGGCTCACCCACCCGGACCGCGACCACACCGGCGGGATCTTCGCGCTGCTGGACGCGGCGCCCCGGGCGCGGCTGGTGACCACCTTCGTGTCGGTCGGCATCATGTCCTGCGAGCGGCCGCTGCCGCTGGACCGGCTCCACCTGCTCAACCCCGGGCAGTCCCTGGACGTCGGCGACCGCACCCTCACCGGGTTCCGGCCGCCGCTCTTCGACAACCCGGCGACGGTCGGCCTCTTCGACGACCTGACCGGGGTGTGCTTCAGCTCCGACTGCTTCGGCGGGCCGCTGCCCAGCGCGGAGCTGGCGCAGGCGGAGGACGTCGGCGCGGTCGGCGCGGAGGACCTCCGGGCCGCCCAGCTGCTGTGGGCGACCGTCGACAGCCCCTGGGTGCAGAACGTCGACGAGCAGCGGTTCCTCGACACCTTCCGGCTGCTGCGGGACCGGGACCCGGAGCTCGTCCTCTCCACCCACCTGCCGCCCGCAGCGGGCATGACCGGGCGGATGATCGACACCCTGGGCTCGACGGCCGGCTCGGCGCCCTTCGTGGGCCCCGACCAGGCGGCACTGGAGCAGATGCTGGCCGGCTTCGAGCCGCCGGCCGGCGACCGGGCCCCGGCCGCCACCGCCGGCTGACCGCCGGGCGCCCCCGGCCCGCGGCACTCCGCGCGCAGGAACGCCCCGGCGGCGGGCCCGCTGCTGCCGGCGGTACGGCGGCGGGGGGACGCTGCGAGGAGTCCGGCCCCGGCCCAACGCCGATCCGCGTGCCCGGTGATCATGCCGGTCCGGGAACCGGCCGCGGTGCGCCGGTCCCCGGACCGGTCTCAGCGGGTGCCGCCGGAGGCGGGCTGCTCCCAGACCGCGCGCAGTTCGTCCCCGGTGCGGCCGGCGAAGGTGGGGGCCAGGGCGGCGAGGAGCCGGGCGGCGTACTCCTCGGCGGTGCCGACCCGGGGGTGGTCCTTGCGGAACTCGTCCCACTCCACGCACTCCAGCGGCTCCGCGATGTCCTCGGGTCCGACCGGGCGGGTCGCCCACCAGCCGTCGTCGGTGCCGAGGAAGACGTCGCGCAGCAGCCCGTAGTCCAGGCCGCCGGCCTCGGCGAGCAGCACCGCGTCGTACAGGTCCTTGCCCTGCGCGAAGCCGTCGGTGACCAGCCAGAGGATCTTCCAGGCGAGCGAGAGCCCGCGGTCCGCGGTGAGCAGGAGCGCGGGCTCCCCGGCTCCGGCGAGCGGCGGGATCGCGGTGCGGACCGGCGGGGCGGGCAGCGGCTCGGTGAAGACGAAGTCGATCTGGACGGTGCCGCCGGGCACGCCGTCGGCCGTCCAGGGCAGCACCAGGCGGCGTCCCGGCACCCGGTCGTACGTCCAGATCTCGTCCCGGACGGCGCCCGCGGCGTGCAGCCGGACGCTGCCGGAGAGCGCCTCGGCCGCGGCCGCCAGGCCGTCGAGCATGCCGTCGGTCCGCGGGTCCTCCAGCTCCCAGTCGCCCGGGGTGACCACGAAGTCGAGGTCGCCGGGCTCGCGGGCGTCCGCCCCGAACCAGGCGGTGAGCAGCACCGATCCGCGCAGCACCAGGTGGTCCGCCCAGGGCGAGCCGGCGACCGCGGCGAGCACGGTGTCCAGGGCGGTGCGGCGCGCGGCGTACCAGCGCTCGCCGACGGCCGGGTCGGCGAACTCGGGCTCGCCCGCCCGCATCGCCTTCGTGTAGCCGAGCAGCGACGGGTCGAAGACCGGCCGCTGCACGGCCCGCTCATCGGCCACCGGGTAGAGCGAGCGGGGCAGTTCGAGGTCCGAGCGCTCCTCGGCGGTCGGCCGGCGCGGCGGTACGCGCAGGTCCGCGTCCCACGGCCCGTAGCCCAGGGCGTTCCAGTCGTCGGTCATCGGTGCGGCCTTTCGTCGATCCAGCCGGCGTCGAGCTCCTCGGCGGTGTCGAGCACCGCGAACTCCCGCTCGACGGACTGGATGTGGTGGTCGGACAGGTCGTCGAGCAGCAGGCCGAGGCGGGCGCCGGCGGTGGCCGAGCCGACCAGCCGGCAGCGCTGGGTGACGAAGTGCTCGCGCCGCCCGTCGGGCCTCAACCGGCGGGCGTTGTGCGAGAGGTGGGCGGCGTGCCGTTCGGCGACGGCGGCCAGCGCGGCCGGGGGTTCGCCGTCGAGCAGCAGCTTCACGTGGTGCTCGAAGTAGTAGGCGGGCCCGAGCGACCGCGCCTCGTCGTCGGTGGCGGGCACCCCGTCGGTCCAGGGCGCGGCCTCGATCTTGGTGCGGAGCACCGCGAAGCCGGCCGCGTCCGCCGCGGCGGCCGTCCGTCCGGCGAGCGCGGCCGCCTCGGCCAGCGTGCCGGCGGTGGTGAGGGTGAGCATCGGCTGCCGCGGGACGGCCCCGCGGGAGAGCGCGATGTCGACCACCTTGAGGCCGCGGGCGGCCGCCCAGCCGGTGAGGGCGGCGGCCTGCCGCGGCGCGACGGTCAGGTGGATCTCGAAGTCGCCCCGGAAGCCGGGGCGGACGGGTGTACGGGTGTCGGGCACCGGGGCATCCTGCCAGGCCGCGCCGACAAGCCTTCCGCGGGCGCGGTCGGCCGGTGCGCTCCGCCCGTGCGGACGGGCCGTGGCGCACTAGGCTCGGGGGCATGACCGAGCACCAGCACCCTCACGGCTTCGAGACCCTCGCCATCCACGCGGGCCAGGAAGCAGACCCCCAGACCGGGGCCGTCGTCACGCCGATCTACCAGGTCTCCACGTACAAGCAGGACGGGGTGGGAGGCCTGCGGGGCGGGTACGAGTACAGCCGCTCCGCCAACCCGACCAGAACCGCGCTGGAGGAGTGCCTCGCGGCGCTCGAGGGCGGCTCCCGCGGCCTCGCCTTCGCCTCCGGCCTGGCCGCCGAGGACACCCTGCTGCGCACGATCCTCAAGCCGGGCGACCACATCGTGATCCCGAACGACGCCTACGGCGGCACGTTCCGGCTGTTCGCGAAGGTCCTCACCCGGTGGGGCGTGGAGTTCTCCGTCGCCAACACCCAGGACCTCGCCGACGTCCGGGCGCAGCTGCGGCCCAACACCCGCGCGGTGTGGGTGGAGACCCCCTCCAACCCGCTGCTGGGCATCACCGACCTGACCGCGCTCGCCGAGGTGGCGCACGCCGCCGGTGCGCTGCTGGTGGTGGACAACACCTTCGCCAGCCCGTACCTGCAGCAGCCGATCGCGCTGGGCGCGGACGCGGTGGTGCACTCCACCACCAAGTACATGGGCGGCCACTCCGACGTGGTCGGCGGCGCCCTGGTGCTGGCCGAGGCGGGCCTGGGCGAGGAGGTGGCGTACCACCAGAACGCGATGGGCGCGGTCTCCGGCCCGTTCGACGCCTGGCTGGTGATGCGCGGCATCAAGACGCTGGGCGTCCGGATGGACCGGCACAGCGCCAACGCCGAGAAGGTCGCCGAGCTGCTGCAGGGCCACCCGAAGGTCAGCCAGGTGCTGTACCCGGGCCTGCCCGAGCACCCCGGCCACGACATCGCCGCCAAGCAGATGAAGGCTTTCGGCGGCATGGTCTCCTTCCGCGTCAACGGCGGCGAGGAGGCGGCGGTCGAGGTCTGCAACCGGGCGCAGCTGTTCACCCTCGGTGAGTCGCTGGGCGGCGTGGAGTCGCTGATCGAGCACCCGGGCCGGATGACGCACGCCTCGGTGGCGGGTTCGGCGCTGGAGGTGCCGGCCGACCTGGTGCGCGTCTCGGTCGGCATCGAGTCGATCGACGACCTGCTCGCCGACCTGCGCCAGGCGCTGGGCTGACCGCCCCGCCCGGCCGCGGTGCCCCCGTGCGC
>NZ_JBHWBW010000151.1:0-4034 GCF_042735675.1 Kitasatospora sp. NPDC059571 | reverse complement strand
GCGGGCCTCGGGGGCTGGGGGCGGCCCGCGGGGGGGCCCGGCCGCCCGGGGCGGCCCCGCCCCCCGGCCGCGGCGCCGGGCCCCGGCCCCCCGCGCCCCCGGCCGGAGCGGGCCGCCGGTCAGAGCGGGTCGTCGCGGTCGGCGGCGTAGGACTCCAGGGAGTCGTTGAAGCGGGCCAGCAGGGCGCAGAAGGCCCGCCGCTCCTCGGCGGGCCAGTCCGCCGTCAGGCGCCGCATCAGCTCCTCGCGCCAGGCCCGGACTTCGGCCAGCCGCCGGCCGCCGAGCGGGGTCAGCGCCAGGTGGACGGCGCGCCGGTCGGCGGGGTAGGGCACCCGGCCGACCAGGTCGGCCTCGACCAGCGGGGCGGCCTGCCGGGTGACGGTGGAGGAGTCCACGCCGAGGGCCGCGGCGAGCGCCTTCACGCTGGCCGGGCCGTGCTGCTGCAGTTCGTCCAGCAGCAGGTAGCCGGCGCGGTCCAGGGAGCCCACCGCGGTGTGCCGGACCTGTTCCAGGCGGCGTGCGAACACCGCGACCTGGTGGTGGAGTCGGGAGTCGGAGGGGCCGTCGCGGTCGGCGGCCCCGGGTGGGGTGGTCGTCATCGCGGGCTCGTGTTCGGGTGGCGGTGCGAGTGCTCGGAGCCAGCAGCGTACGCGCGGTGAACGCTGCCGGGAACAGGGCCGCGGCTGCCCGCCGGCGCGTCCGGCCGGCCGTACGCTGATCCGCATGCAGAGCTGGCCGATCACCCTCGACGACGTCCGCGGTGCGCACAAGATGCTGGCCGGGGTCGCCCGGGTCACGCCGATGGAGAGCAGCCGGTACCTGTCCGCGCTGGTGGGCTCGCCCGTCCACCTCAAGTGCGAGAACCTGCAGCGCACCGGCTCGTTCAAGCTCCGCGGCGCGTACGTGCGGATCGCCGGGCTCACCCCGGTGCAGAAGGCCTCCGGGGTGGTCGCGGCCAGCGCCGGCAACCACGCGCAGGGCGTCGCGCTGGCCGCCGCGCTGCTGGGGGTGCGCTCCACGGTGTTCATGCCGCTCGCGGCGCCGCTGCCGAAGGTCGCCGCCACCCGCGAGTACGGCGCCGAGGTGCGCCTGCACGGCAGCACCGTGGACGAGACACTGCAGGCCGCGCAGCACTGGTCGGAGGCGACCGGCGCGGTGTTCATCCACCCGTTCGACCACTGGGACGTGGTCACCGGCCAGGCGACCGTCGGCCTGGAGATCCTGGAGCAGTGCCCCGAGGTGCGCACCATCCTGGTCGGGGTGGGCGGCGGCGGGCTGCTGGCGGGGATCGCGGCCGCGGTGAAGCCGCTGCGCCCGGACGTGCGGGTGGTGGGGGTGCAGGCGGCCGGGGCGGCCGCGTACCCGCCGTCGCTGGCGGCCGGGCGGCCCGTCTCGCTGGAGCGGATCGCCACCATGGCGGACGGGATCATGGTCGGGCGCCCCGGGGACATCCCTTTCGAGGTGATCAACACGCTGGCCGACGGGGTCCGGACGGTCTCCGAGGACGCGCTGTCGCGGGCGCTGCTGGTCTCCCTGGAACGGCTCAAGCTGGTCGTCGAGCCGGCCGGGGCGAGCCCGGTCGCGGCGCTGCTGGAGCACCCCGAGGAGTTCGAGGGGCCGGTGGTGGCGGTGCTGTCCGGCGGCAACATCGACCCGCAGCTGATGCAGCGGGTGCTGCGCCACGGCCTGGCGGCGGCCGGCCGCTACCTGTCGCTGCGGGTCAGGCTGGCCGACAAGCCGGGGTCGCTGGCCGACCTGCTGGCGGTGCTGACCCGGATGGACGCGAACGTGCTGGACGTGGCGCACGTGCGGGTCGACCCGCGGCTGGGGCTGTCCGAGGTCGAGGTGGACCTGCACCTGGAGACGAAGGGCCCGGAGCACTGCGCGGCGGTCGTGGGGGAGCTCCGCGGGGCGGGGTACGTGGTCTCCCAGTAGCCCCGCGGCGGTCGGGGCTGGCCCGGCAGGTTAGGGGTCGGCGATCCTTGACGCGATATATCGCGTAGTGCCATGCTCTGCGCGGCATCGCGATGTATCGCGATTCCCACCCTCGCCCGCCCGGGCGCCTGTGTGACGATCAGAAGACATATCGGACAAAGAGGAGATGAGGCAGGCCATGGCGCCAGCCATCCAAGCCGAGAACCTGGTCAAGACTTTCGGTGACGTCCGCGCTCTCGACGGCGTCAGCCTCGATGTGCCCGAGGGCACCGTGCTGGGTCTCCTCGGCCCCAACGGAGCGGCCAAGACCACCACCGTGCGGGTCCTGACCACCCTGCTCCGCCCCGACTCCGGACGCGCCACGGTGGCCGGCGTGGACGTCCTCGGCCACCCCAACAAGGTGCGGAGCCTGATCGGGCTCTCCGGCCAGTACGCCGCCGTCGACGAGTACCTCACCGGCTTCGAGAACCTCCAGATGGTCGGCGAGCTCTACCAGATGAGTGCCCGCGACGCGAAGGCCCGGGCCCGCGAACTGCTGGAGTGGTTCAACCTCACCGAGGCCGCCGACCGGACGGCCAAGACCTACTCCGGCGGCATGCGGCGCCGGCTCGACCTCGCCGCCGCACTGGTCGTCCGCCCGCCGGTGATGTTCCTGGACGAGCCGACCACCGGCCTCGACCCGCGCAACCGCCTGGCGCTCTGGGAGGTCATCGAGACCCTGGTGGAGCAGGGCACCACCCTGCTGCTCACCACCCAGTACCTGGAGGAGGCCGACCGCCTGGCGCACGACATCGCGGTGGTCGACCACGGCAAGGTGATCGCCCGCGGCACCGCCGACGAGCTCAAGGCCCAGATCGGCGGCGAGCGCATCGAGGTGGTGGTGCACCGAGCCGACGAGACCGCCGAGGCCCTGGCCGCGCTCACCCCGTACGCCAAGGGCGATCCGGCGGTGGAGAAGAACACCCGCCGGATCACCGTCCCGGTCAGCGGCGGCGCCAAGGTGCTCGCCGACGTGATCCGCGAACTGGACGCCCGCTCGATCGAGATCGACGACATCGGTCTGCGCCGCCCCACCCTCGACGACGTGTTCCTCTCCCTCACCGGCCACGCCACCGAGGCCGAGGAGAACGGCGAGGACGGCGCGCAGCAGCCCGCCAAGGGCCGCCGCGGCCACGGGAAGGAGTCCTGAGATGACGACGACCACCGCCACCGGGCAGGCGATCGGCCACGCCGTCCCGCGCCAGCGCACCGGCCTCGCCGCCATGGCCCACGACTCCTGGGTGGTCGCCCGGCGCAACCTGCGCCGGATGACCCGGATCCCCGAGATCGTGGTCTTCGGCCTGATGCAGCCCGTGATGTTCGTGCTGCTCTTCTCGTACGTGATGGGCGGTGCCATCCAGATCCCCGGGGCCACCGCCAGCCACGACACCTACACCCAGTTCCTGATGGCCGGCATCTTCGCGCAGACCGTCACCTTCGCGGTGGCCGGCGCCTCGGCCGGCATCGCGGAGGACATGACCAAGGGCCTGGTCGACCGGTTCCGGTCGCTGCCGATGACCCGCTCGTCGGTGCTGGTCGGCCGGACCCTGGCGGACCTGGTGCAGACCGCGCTCACGCTCTTCGTGCTGGCCATGGTCGCGCTGCTGGTCGGCTGGCGGATCCACGAGGGCTTCCCCAAGGCGCTCGGCGCGTTCGGCCTGCTGCTCCTGCTCGGCTACGCCTTCTCCTGGATCGGCGCGCTGATCGGCCTGTCGGTGCGCAGCCCGGAGGCGGCCACCTCGGCCGGCCTGATCTGGCTGTTCCCGCTGACGTTCATCTCCAACGCCTTCGTGCCGGTCAGCTCGATGCCGGGCTGGCTGCAGCCGATCGCCTACTGGAACCCGTTCTCGGCGACCGTCCAGGCCTGCCGCGACCTCTTCGGCAACCAGGTCGGCCCGGCGCCGGACGCCTGGCCGATGCAGCACGCCGTGGTGGTCTCCGCCGTCTGGTCGCTGGTGATCATGGCGGTCTTCTCCTGGCTGTCGGTGCGCAAGTACCGCTCGGCCGTCGGCTGACCGCAGCGGGCCCGAAACGCCGGAGCGGCCGCACCCCCCGGGGGG
>NZ_JBHWBW010000150.1:0-16298 GCF_042735675.1 Kitasatospora sp. NPDC059571 | reverse complement strand
GTTGACCGAGACCCTGCAGCAGAGAGCACCCGCCGGGGCGGGTGCCCGCTGGCGCGCCGCCGCGGCCGCCACCGGCCGGGCCGACCGCGCGGAGGCCGGGCGCGCGGTGCGCGCCGCCTACCGGGCGGCCGGCCTGCCGGAGCCCGAGCGGGTGCTCTGGTACGACTCGCCGGTCGCGGCCGTCCGCGCCGCGCTCGCGCTGCGCGCCGAGGGCGCGGTGAGCGTCCGCGAGGCGGTCCGCACCCGCCCCTGGGAGCAGGCCCGCGCCCGGGTGCACGCCCGGCTCGGCGGCCCCGGCTGGGCCGAGCTGTGGTCGCTCACCGGCGGCGCACTGTGGACGCAGAACCAGGCGCTGGCCGGCCGGATCCGCGGCGCCGTGCTGGACGAACTCGCCCCGGAGGCCGCCCCGGACGAGGACCGGGGGGTCCGCGACCGGGCCCGCGCCGCCCGTGCGGAGGTCCGCGTCGCGCTGCTGGACGCGGTGCTCGGCCAGCACGACGCGCCCTGGTTGGCCGCCTTCGACGCGGCGGGCGAGCTCGACGGGGCGTCCCCGCTCGCCCCGCTGGCCGCCGCCGCCGGGCAGAGCGGCTGGTGGTGGCCGTACGAGCGGGACGTGCTGATCGCGGAGCGGCCGGTCGAGCTGCACCGCGACGAGGCGGGCCGGCTCGACCGCGCCGACGGCCCGGCCCTCGCCTGGGCGGACGGCTCGGCCCTGCACGCCTGGCGCGGCATGCCGGTGCCCGCCGACTTCCTGGCGGGCCTCGGCGGCCTCACCCCGGAGGGAATCCGCGCCGAGGAGAACGCCGAGCTGCGCCGGGTGATGCTGGAGCACTACGGCTACGACCGCTACCTCGCCGAGTCCGGTGCCGAGCCGGTGCACCGGGACGAGACCGGGGTGCTCTGGCGGATCGTGCTGCCGGACGACGAGCCGGTGGTGATGGTCGAGGTGGTCAACTCGACCGCCGAGCCGGACGGCACCTTCCGCACGTACTGGCTGCGCGTGCCGCCGGCCACCCGCACCGCGCGGGCCGGGGTGGCGTGGACGTTCGGCGTCGCCGAGGAGGACTACCACCCGCAGCGCGAGACCTGACCGGCCGCCGCCGGCCCGGCACCGGATGCCATCGGCGGGGCCGGTCCGGGCGCCTGCCGGGCACCGGGTGCCGCGGTACCACCGAACGCCTCCGGGCGGCGCGCTGTCAACCGTACGGGCGACTGATTCCGCGGCTCTTCCGGCTGTAGGAATTGATAGGAATCAGCCGAGGTGATGCCTCTGGTTCGCAGGTGAATGGGTTGATATACCTCGGATGCATAGGACGGGCGAGGTGTGCCGCCTCCCCGCCTCCCTGCGACGAACCAGGTGGTGATGGGCAGTGAAGCTCCTCCGTGTCGGTCCCGCGGGCGCCGAGCGTCCGGCCGTGCTCGGTCCCGACGGCGCCGCGTACGACCTCTCCGGGTACACCCGGGAGATCGACGGCGCGTTCCTGGCCGGCCTCGACGGGGCCGGGTCGACGGCGCTGGCGGCCGCCCTGGCCGCCGGCTGCCTCCCGCGGCTCGACCTCGACGGACAGCGCATCGGCGCCCCGGTCGCCCGGCCCGGCAAGGTGGTCGGTATCGGCCTCAACTACCGCGACCACGCGGCCGAGGCCGGCGCCGCCGTCCCGTCCGAGCCGGTGGTCTTCCTCAAGCCCGCCGACACCGTGGTCGGACCGTACGACGAGGTCCTGGTGCCGCGCGGCGGCGACAAGACCGACTACGAGGTCGAGCTGGCCGTGGTGATCGGCCGGACCGCCCGCTACCTGGAGGACCACCGCGCGGCCGCGGCCGCGATCGCCGGCTACGCCGCCGTCAACGACGTCACCGAGCGGTCCTTCCAGCTGGAACGCGGCGGCCAGTGGGCCAAGGGCAAGTCCGCCGAGACCTTCACCCCGCTCGGTCCCTGGCTGGTCACCCCGGACGAGCTGGGCGACCCGCAGCGGCTCGGTCTGCGGCTGTGGGTCAACGGCGAGCAGCGGCAGGACGGCAGCACCGCCGACATGATCTTCCCGGTGCTGGAACTCGTCCGCTACGTCAGCCACTTCATGGTGCTGTCACCGGGCGACGTGATCATCACCGGCACCCCGGCCGGCGTCACCACCGGCCGGCCGGGCACGCCGTTCCTGCGGCCGTCCGACGTGGTCGAGCTGGAGGTCGACGGCCTCGGCCGGCAGCGCCAGGTGCTCGGCAAGGCCTGACCGGCCCGCCGGCGACCGGCCCCGGGCACGGGGCCGGACCGGCCGCACCGCACCGCCGGCGCCCGGCACCGCCGCGGTCGCCGCGCTCAGGCCGCCCCGCCCGCGGGCAGCATCCCGCGCAGCCGCTCCGCCAGCCGCGCCGCCGGCCCGTCCGGACGCTCCAGGGCCAGCAGGCCGCCGAGCACCTGCGCGGTCTGCGGATCGTGCATCGCGGTCGCCGCACTCATCGCCAGGAATTCGTCGACCAGCCAGTCCCGCAGCGAGTCCGCCGGGATCTGCCGGCCCTCGTCCAGCCAGGTCAGCGCCGAGGCCTCCACCACCGAGATCCACGAGCGCACCAGCAGCGTCAGCCGCGGCCCCGCCGCCCGCACCCCCAGGTGCCGCAGGGTCCGCCGCAGCGCCACCCGCCGAACCTCGTCGACGATCGCCGACGTCCGCGCCGTCTCCACCACCGAACCGCCGCGCAGCAGCGCCCCGTAGCCGGCGGCGTGCTCCGCCACGAACGCGAAGTAGCCGTCCAGCACGCCCGCCAACTGCTCGGTCGGGGTGCCCGGACCGCCGACCCGGAACCGCGCGGCCAGCTCCTCGGCCGCACTGCGCAGCGCGGCCTCGTACAACTGCTGCTTGCCGCCCGCGAAGTAGCGGTAGACCAGCGGCCGGGAGGCGCCCGCGGCACGCGCCACGTCGTCCAGGCCGACCTCCTCCGGCGGACGCGAGCTGAACAGCTCCAGCGCCACCTCGATCAACTGCTCGCGGCGCTGCTCGACCGAGAGCCGCCGGTAGCCCGGGCGGCGCGGCCGGTCGTCCCCGGGCGGCCCGTCCGCGGCGTCGGGATCCGGCACGCGGGGCGGGCGGGCGGGCGCTGATCTGGCTGCCATGGCGGCCAGCGTAGTGCCGACCACCGCCCGGCCGAAGCCGCGGGCGCGGCCCGTACCGGTGCGGCGGGTCGCCGGTGACCTCCCGCGGACGCCGCCGATGATGGGGCAGGAGCCCGCACCCCGCCGGACCGGGCCCGCACCGCCCCGCGGGCGGCGGCCCGTCCCGGCCGCGGCCCGCCCAGCGACCGGAGGACCGACACCGATGCAGCAGCGGGCCGACCAGCACCCCGCCGCGGAGCACACGGCGGCGCGCGGCCGGGTGCGCCGCGCGCTCGCCGCCGCCGCGCGCTGGGTCCGCTCCGCCCCCGGCACCTACGTGTGGCTGCTGATCCTGGCGGTGACCGGCTTCGTCGTGGGCCACCTGCACCACGCCCAGCTCCAGCAGTTCCTGGAGATGCGCAGCACCAACCTCGATCAGCTGCGGACCCGTCCGGTGCACGCCCTGGTCGCCAGCGCCATCTGGACCGAGCAGGCCGCGTTCCCCTTCTACGTCGTCATGTTCACCCTGTTCCACGCGCCCGCCGAGCGCTGGCTCGGCACCCGCCGCTGGCTTACCGTCGCGCTCACCGCCCATGTGCTGGCCACCCTGATCAGCCAGGGCGTGGTCGCCTGGGGCGTCGACTCCGGGCGGCTGCCCGCGAACATGGCGAACACCGTGGACGTCGGCGTCTCGTACGCGCTGGCCGGCGTCCAGGGCGTGCTCACCTACCGCTTCGTGCGGCCCTGGCGGCAGGTCTACGGCGGCTGCCTGCTGGTCTTCTACCTGGTCCCGCTGCTCGTCGGCCACACCTTCACCGACCTGGGCCACTTCAGCTCGGTGCTGATCGGCCTGGCGTTCCGGCCGATCACCCGCGGCCGGCCGGTGTGGGACCCGGTCGCCGCCTGGCGCGAGCGCCGCCGCTGACCGCCGGCCGCCCGCCCGTGCGCCCTGCGCCAATCGTCCGAGCCGGGCCGAAAGGGTCTTGAAATCGCCGGACGCTGCGACAGGATGGCCGAATGGTCTCAGAACTGATCAGCAGCGAAGCCGACGGCGCCACCCCCCGCCGCATCGCCGACGCCTACGTCCACGCCCTCGCCGACCTCGACCCGCTGACCGCGGTGTACCTCGGCCTCAACCCGGATGACGACCGCATCACCGACCTGTCCCCGGCCGGCCGCGAGGCCCTCGCCGACCTCGCCCGCACCACCCTCGCCCGGCTCGACGCCGCCGAGGCCGCGGGCGCCGCGGACGACGAGGCGGAGCGCCGCTGCGCCCGCCTGCTCCGCGAGCGCCTGAACGCCGAACTCGCCGTCCACGACGCCGGCGAGCACTTCCGTGCGGTACGCAACCTCGGCTCGCCGGTGCACGACGTGCGCGAGGTCTTCACCCTGATGCCCACCGACACCGAGGAGCAGTGGGAGCTCATCGGCCGCCGCCTGGCCCGGGTGCCGGCCGCACTCGGCCAGTACCGCGCCACCCTCGCCGAGGGCGTCGAGCGCGGCCTGCTGTCCGGCCCGCGCCAGGTCACCACGGTGGTCGGCCAGATCGGCGAGTGGCTGCAGGACGAGGGCGGGGTGCCCGGCGGCTGGTTCGGCTCCTTCGTCAAGGACGCCCCCCAGGCGCAGCGCGAGGCGCTCGCCGCCGTCGCGGCCGAGGCCTCCGCCGCCCTCGCCGAGCTGCGCGACTGGCTGCGCGACGTGTACGGCCCGGCCACCGCGCAGACCCCGGACACCACCGGCCGCGAGCACTACCTGCGCTGGGTCCGCTACTGGACGGGCGCCGACCTCGACCTCGACGAGGCCTACCGCTGGGCCTGGGAGCAGTTCCACGACCTCGACGCGCAGATGCAGGCCGAGGCGGAGAAGGTCGTGCCGGGCGCCACCCCGATGGAGGCGATGCGCTGGCTGGAGAACGAGGGTCCGGCGATCAAGGGCGAGGAGAACGCCCGCGCCTACCTGCAGGGCCTGATGGACCAGGCCATCACCGACCTCCAGGGCACCCACTTCGACCTGGCCGAGCCGCTGCTGCGGGTCGAGTCGCGGATCGCCCCCTCGGGCAGCGCGGCGGCGCCGTACTACACCCAGCCCTCGCTGGACTTCTCCCGCCCGGGCCGCACCTGGCTGCCCACCCTCGGCCGGGAGTCCTTCCCGGTCTGGGACCTCGTCTCGACCTGGTACCACGAGGGCGTCCCCGGCCACCACCTCCAGCTCGCGCAGTGGACGTACGTCGCCGACCGGCTCTCCACCTACCAGGTCACCCTGGGCGGCGTCAGCGCCAACCTGGAGGGCTGGGCGCTGTACGCCGAGCGCCTGATGGACGAGCTCGGCTACCTCACCGACCCCGGCCACCGGCTCGGCTACCTCAACGCGCAGATGATGCGGGCGCTGCGGGTCATCGTCGACATCGGCATGCACGCCGGCCTGGACTTCCCCGCCGACTCCCCGTACAAGCCCGGCGAGGCGGTACTGCCGGACGACGCCCGGGAGTTCTTCGGGCTGTACTGCGGGCTGTCCGCGGACTTCCTGGACAGCGAGCTGGTCCGCTACCTCGGTATGCCCGGCCAGGCGATCGGCTACAAGCTCGGCGAGCGCGCCTGGCTGCGCGGGCGGGCCGCGGCCCGGGCCGCCGCCGAGGCCCGCGGCGAGGAGTTCGACCTCAAGGCCTGGCACATGGCGGCGCTCTCCCAGGGCTCGCTCGGCCTGGACGACCTGGTGGCCGAACTCGGCGCACTCTGATCCGTCCGGCGGGCCGGTCGGCCGTCCCGGCCCCGGGGTCCCGGCCCGCCGACGGAGAGGTGTTTAGGGCTTTAGTCCCAATTCGTACATTTCACCACAAAAAGCCTTGCCCCCCGCCGTCCCGAGGGCTTCCCTGGAGGGAGCGCTGCGTGCGCCCCGTCCCCCATCCCCCTCCGGAAGGCGGCCAACGGTGTCCCTCCAGCACGCACAGGACGAGCAGACGGCGGACCCCCGCCGATGGTGGGCCCTGGCGGTCATCGCGATCGCCCAGCTCATGATCGTCCTTGACGCGACCATCGTGAACATCGCCCTGCCCTCCGCACAGAAGGCCCTGGGTATCTCCAACGGCAACCGGCAGTGGGTGATCACCGCCTACACGCTGGCGTTCGGCGGACTGCTGCTCCTCGGCGGCCGGATCGGCGACCTCTTCGGCCGCAGACGCACCTTCATCATCGGACTGCTGGGCTTCGCACTCGCCTCCGCGATCGGCGGCTTCGCCACCGAGCCGTGGATGCTGTTCGGCGCCCGCGCCCTGCAGGGCGCCTTCGGCGCGATCCTCGCCCCCTCCGCCCTGTCCCTGCTCTCCAACACCTTCAGCGACCCCAAGGAGCGGGCCACCGCCTTCGGCATCTTCGGGGCCCTGGCCGGCGGCGGCGCCGCGATCGGGCTGATCATGGGCGGCCTGCTCACCGAGTACCTGAACTGGCGCTGGTGCCTGTTCGTCAACATCCCGATCGCCATCGGGGCCGCCATCGGCGCCTTCTATCTGCTCAAGCGCGACCACATCGCCAAGGAGCACCGCGTCCGGCTCGACCTGCCCGGCGCACTCCTGGGCTGCGGCGGCCTGCTCTCCATCGTCTACGGCACCTCCGAGGCATCCTCGCGGGGCTGGAGCGACCCGCTGGTCCTGACCTTCCTCTGCCTCGGCGTCGCCCTGCTCGCGGTCTTCGCCCTCTTCGAGGGCCGGACCACCCACCCGCTGCTCCCGCCGCACCTGGTGCGCAACCGCAACCGCGGCGGCGGCGCGATCGCCGTCGGCATGGCCATGGTCGGCATGTTCGGCCTGTTCCTCTTCCTCACCTACTACATGCAGGTGGTCAAGGGGTACTCGCCGGTGATGTCCGGTGTCTCGTTCCTGCCGATGACGGCCGCCATCGTGATCAGCGCGACCGGCGTCGCCGCCCGGCTGATGACCCGGGTGCCGTCCCGCAACCTGGTCGTGCCGGGACTGCTGCTCGCTGCCGGCGGCATGGCCTGGCTGACCCAGATGAAGGTGGACAGCCCGTGGGCCGGACTGGTGCTCCCGGCCGAGCTGCTGCTCGGCTTCGGCATGGGCCTGGTCTTCATGCCGTCGATGAGCCTGGCCACCCTGGGCGTCGCGCCCAAGGAGACCGGAGCCGCCTCCGCGATCATCAACAGCGCCCAGCAGGTAGGCGGTTCGATCGGCATCGCGCTGCTCAACACCATCGCCGCGAGCGCCACCGCGACCTGGCTGGCCACCCGCAACGTCGCGGATCCGCTCGTCCAGAAGCAGGGGGCCGTGCACGGCTACACGGTGGCCACCGTGGTGGCCATGGGGATCCTGCTGCTCGCCGCCCTGATCTCCTTCCTCATGATCAACCACCGGCCCGCACCGGGCGAGGCCGAGGGAGCGGGCGCCGAGTCCGAGGCCGCCGCGGTCGCCTCGCCCTGAACGGTCGGTGCCGCGACGGAGGCGTTCCGTGCGACACGCCGCCCCGGTGCCCCCGCATCGGGGCGGCATCAGGTACGCATTCTCACGAGGTTCCCAGACACGGATTACCAATCCCACAGCGGGGGAGCCGATAGTGGACGCACGGCGGCGAACCAGGGGCCGCCGCACCGCACGGCCAGGAGGTAGCCGACCGATGAGCCGACACCGCAAGCCGCGACAGCGCCCGCGGCGCCTGCGCAGGCTCCGCCCGCTCGTGGTCACGCCCCTGGTCGCCGCGGTCGCCACCGCCCTGATAGCCACCACCAACGCCCTTGACTCGGCCCCGGCCACCGCCTCCGTGCGCTCCGTCGCGGCCGGCGGCCACGCGCCGGTCGCGCCCACCGCGACCGTCGCCTCCGCGGCCGCCCGGCCCAGTCCGACCGCCGCCCCCACCGCGGGTCCTGCCGCCCCGCCGCCGTCCGCGAGCGCCCCCGCCGCCCCGACCACCGAGGCGGCGGCCGTCCTCGGCCGGACCGCCACGGCGCCGGACGACGACGGCTCCGCCAAGGTGGGCGTGCTCTTCAGCGGCGACACCCCGGCGGGCAACCACTTCTGCTCGGCCAGCGTGCTGACCAGCGCCACCCACAACCTGCTGGTCACCGCGGCGCACTGCGTCGGCTCCGCGGACGGCCTGCAGTTCGCCCCCGGCTACCGCGACGGCCACACCCCGTACGGCACCTGGCAGGTCACCCGGGTCTACACCGCCTCCGGCTGGGCCTCCGACCAGGACCAGGACGAGGACTTCGCGATCCTCCAGGTCGCCTCGAACAGCGGCCACGACATCCAGGACATCGTCGGCGGCAACGCCCTGGGCCTCGACGACGACTTCAGCGACCAGGTCCGCCTCTACGGCTACCCGGCCGGCGGCGAGGAGCCCCTGCTCTGCACCAACTCCACCACGAAGCAGGACACCTACCAGCGCCGCATCGACTGCCCCGCCTACCCGGGCGGTACCAGCGGAGGTCCCTGGATCAGCACCCGCACCGGCGAGGTGGTCGGCGTCATCGGCGGCTACCAACAGGGCGGCGACACCCCCGACACCTCCTACAGCTCGTACTTCGACCACACCATGACCGCCCTCTACCGCCAGGCCGTGACGGGCTCGTCCTGACCCGCGGGACGCTCCTGCGCGGTGTCCTCGGAGATCCGCGGAAATCCCTTTCGCCGCGGGACCGCGTCCGACATGATCACGGCCATGGAATCCCACTCTTCGGTCTACGAGGCGCGGTACGGCTGGTACCGCCGCTCCGTCGTGGCGGCACTCATCAGCCTGCTCCCCCTTGCGCTCGGCCTCGCCCTGCAACTGCCGGCCTGGTGCGTCGTCCTGTTCTCGGTGGCCTTCGGCGGGCTCGGCGTCATCACCACGGTCGTGGTGGCCAGCAGCCGCCGGGTCGCCGTGCGGATGGACGACCGCGGAGTCACCCTGGGCCGGGTGCCGCTGCCGACCGGCTCGCGCGAGCTGAGCGTTCCGTGGGAGGACATCGAACTGGTCCGTGTGTGGCAGCCGCGCATCGGCAGCAGCACGTTCCCGAAGGCGCAGTACATCAGCCTTGAGCGGCGCGCCGGATCGCCGCCCCTCACCGGCCATCCGGACCTCTTCCGCCCGTCGAACGTGGCAGAGGAGCTCCCGCCCGCGAGCAAGAAGCTCTCCTGGTGCGAGCTCGACCCCGCGCGCCTGCAGGCGGCGGTCACGGCCTTCGCGCCGGAGGTGCGCCTCGTCCTCGAGGGCTGACGGCCGGTCATGACACCGGGGCGGGGCGGCAGGCATGCGCGCAGGGGGGGTCCGCTGCGGGCGCGCACATCCTCTGGCCGTCCTGCAGGAAGGGCGCGACAGCCCGGCAGAGCACCGGGCGCAGCTCCCGGAAGGCTGCCGCGGCGACTCGGGCCGACCGGTGCCGGGCCACGTCGGAATCCGGGCGGAGGGCATCCGATTCCATGATCTTCGGCATGCCGGGAACACCCTCGCGGCCGACACCGACACCGGCCCCGGCGCACGGGAGCTGATGCACCGTACGGGGCAGTCGACGGCTACCGGTGCACGCGGGCGGCGGGCCGCGCCACAAGGGCCCAGGGGATCCCACCAGGAAGCATCCGGCACGCAACCGGCACGCGCCCTACGGGGCCCCGGACATGACGAAGGCCCAGGTTTGCGGTGTATCTCCGCTGACCTGGGCCTTTGATGCACTCACTCTGAAGTGCCCCCGGTAGGATTCGAACCTACGCACCCGCCTCCGGAGGGCGGTGCTCTATCCCCTGAGCTACGGGGGCCTTTCGGCCGTCGCCCGGTTGCTGCGACGTGGAGAACACTACCAGGCCCGTGGCGTGATCCGTGCACGGGTTTTGCCTCCGGTGCGGCGGCCCAAGTACGGGAAAGGCCGGACGGGGCGGTGGGCGCGCGGCTACCCTCGGTGATGTGCCGGGAGCGTTCGGGCGGGTCCTCGTGGTGGACGACAGCGAGGTGATCCGCCAGCTGATCAGAGTGAACCTGGAGCTGGAGGGCTTCGAGGTGGTCACTGCGGCCGACGGCGCCGAGTGCCTGGAGGTCGTCCGCCGGGTGCGCCCCGACGTGGTGACGCTGGACGTGGTGATGCCGCGGCTCGACGGCCTGCGCACCGCCGCCCGCCTTCGCGCCGCCCCCGAGACCAGCCGGCTGCCGATCGCCATCGTCAGCGCCTGCACGCCCGCCGATCTCCACCGCGGCGAGTCGGTCGGCGTCGACGGCTATCTCGCCAAGCCCTTCGACCCGGCGGACCTCGTGGCACTCGTGCGGCGGCTGATGTCGCCCGGCGACCCGGAGGAGCCCGGCGACGGGGACGGCGGGGCGGACGGCAGGCCGGGCCGGGTGCCCGGCCTCACGTTCGGGGCGGGCGCCCGCCCCCTCTCCGGCGGGGCCGACCGCCTCCCCGGATTCCGCTCTGGGCGAACAGGGCGGCCTTGACGGTCCCGCTCCCTGGTGCAATGCGTCTCAACGGGTAAACCGAGTGGCGGACGCCCACCGCCTCTCGCCTACGCTTGGCGTCGTGACACCCGCAGAGCTTTCCCAGGCAGTCCAGGCCGCAGTGAGCGCCGCCGTCGAGGCGGGCGAGCTGGCCGTCGCCGTGCCCGAGCACGTGACGATCGAGCGGCCCAAGAACAGGGACCACGGCGACTACGCCACCAACGTGGCCCTCCAGCTCGCGAAGCCGGCCGGCCGGCCGCCGCGAGCCGTCGCGGACGTCCTGGCCGCCCGCCTGCGAGAGATCACCGGCGTCGCCGCGGTCGACATCGCCGGCCCCGGCTTCCTGAACATCACCCTGGACACCGCCACCCAGGGCGAGTTGGCGCGCACCATCGTCGAGGCCGGCGAGGCGTACGGCCGCAACGAGGCGCTCAAGGGCCTGAAGATCAACCTGGAGTTCGTCTCGGCGAACCCGACCGGCCCGATCCACATCGGCGGCGTCCGCTGGGCCGCCGTCGGCGACTCGCTCGCCCGGGTCCTCAAGGCGACCGGCGCCGAGGTCACCACCGAGTACTACCTGAACGACGCCGGCGTGCAGATCTCCAAGTTCGCCGCCTCCCTGCAGGCCGCCGCGAACGGCCGCGAGGTGCCGAAGGACGGCTACGTCGGCGAGTACATCGTCGACATCGCCAAGGCCATCACCGACGGCCTGCCCGGCGTGCTCGACCTCCCCGAGGACGAGCAGCTCCAGGTCTTCCGCACCGAGGGCCTCAAGCTGATGGTCGCCGAGATCCAGCGGTCGATGGACGAGTTCGGCGTGCACTTCGACACCTGGTTCTCGGAGAAGTCGCTGCACGACTCCGGCGCCGTGGAGAAGGCGATCGGCCGGCTGCGCGAGCAGGGCCACGTCTTCGACCAGGACGGTGCGATCTGGCTGCGCACCACCGACTTCGGCGACGACAAGGACCGCGTCCTGATCAAGGCCGACGGCGAGACCACCTACTTCGCCGCGGACGCCGCGTACTACCTGAGCAAGCGGGACCGCGGTTCCGAGGTCTCGGTCTACATGCTCGGCGCGGACCACCACGGCTACGTCAACCGGCTGAAGGCCATCGCGGCCTGCGCCGGCGACGACATGGACCGCAACATCGAGGTCAAGATCGGCCAGTTCGTGAAGATGCTTCGCGACGGCGAAGAGGTCCGGATGTCCAAGCGGGCCGGCAACATCATCACGATCGACGACGTCGTCGACTGGATCGGCGTGGACGCGGCCCGCTACACCCTGGCCCGGTCCTCGACCGACTCCACGATCACGCTCGACATCAACGTGCTGACCAGCCAGACCAACGAGAACCCGGTCTTCTACGTCCAGTACGCGCACACCCGGATGTGCGGCGTCGCCCGCAAGGCCGCGGCGCTCGGCATCACGAAGTCGGACGACTTCAAACCGGAGCTCCTGGCGACCGAGTGGGAGTCCGACCTGCTCGGCCAGCTCGGCGAGTTCCCCCGGGTGCTGGCCAAGGCCGGCGAGCTGCGCGAGCCGCACCACGTGGCGCGGTACCTGGAGGATGTCGCCCGCGACTACCACCGGTTCTACGACAACTGCCAGATCCTGCCCAAGGGCGACGAGGAGGTCACCGACCTCACGCACGCGCGCCTCTGGCTCGCCGACGCGACGCGCACGGTGATCGCCAACGGGCTGACGCTGCTGGGCGTCTCGGCGCCCGAGCGGATGTAAGAGCACGACCCCCCATGCGCAGAGCGGGGGCGGCGGACGGTCGACGAGGACCGTGCGCCGCCCCTCGCCATAAGCCCCGCAAGGCAAGGAAGCGAACACGATGAGCCGCTCCGCCCACCCCGCAGGCCCCCGCCACGGCGACGTGCTGCCCGAGGGCCACTACCAGGCCCCGCCCAGCGACCTGAACGCGCTCGACCCCAAGGTGTGGTCCCGCACCGTCGCCCGCGGCGCGGACGGCGTGGTCGCCGTCGGCGGGGTCGACGTGAAGACCCTGGCGGAGGAGTTCGGCACCCCGGCCTACGTGATGGACGAGGCCGACTTCCGCGCCCGCGCCCGCGCCTGGCGGGACGCCTTCGGCGAGGGCGCCGACGTGTACTACGCGGGCAAGGCGTTCCTGTCCAAGGCCGTGGTGCGCTGGCTGCATGAGGAGGGCCTGAACGTCGACGTCTGCAGCTCCGGCGAGCTGCACGTGGCCCTGGCGGCCGGCATGCCGGGGGAGCGGATCGCGCTGCACGGCAACAACAAGTCGGTGCAGGAGCTGGAGCAGGCCGTGAAGGCCGGCGTCGGCCACATCGTGCTCGACTCCTACCAGGAGATCGAGCGCCTCGCCGCGATCGCCGAGGCACAGGGCGTCCGGCAGCCGGTACTGATCCGGATCACCGTGGGCGTGGAGGCGCACACCCACGAGTTCATCGCCACCGCGCACGAGGACCAGAAGTTCGGCCTGTCGCTGTCCGGCGGCGCGGCCGCGGAGGCGGTCCGCCGGGTGCTGGCCCGGCCGTCGCTGGAGCTGCGCGGCATCCACTCGCACATCGGCTCGCAGATCTTCGACACCGCCGGCTTCGAGGTGGCCGCCCGCCGCGTGGTCGGGCTGCTGGCCGAGGTCCGCGACGAGCACGGCGTCGAACTGCCGGAGATCGACCTCGGCGGCGGCCTCGGCATCGCGTACACCAGCGACGACGACCCGCGCGAGCCGGCCGAGATCGCCGCCTCGCTGGCGGAGATCGTCCGCCGCGAGTGCGCCGCCGCCGATCTGGCCGCGCCCCGGCTGTCGGTGGAGCCCGGCCGGGCCATCGTCGGCCCGACCGCGTTCACCCTGTACGAGGTGGGCACCGTGAAGCCGCTGGACGGCCTGCGCACCTACGTGAGCGTGGACGGCGGCATGTCGGACAACATCCGCACGGCGCTCTACGACGCCGAGTACTCCGTGGCGCTGGTCTCCCGCGCCAGCGACGCCGAGCCGATGCTGGTCCGCGTGGTGGGCAAGCACTGCGAGTCCGGAGACATCGTGGTCCGGGACGCCTTCCTGCCCGCCGACCTGGTGCCGGGCGACCTGATCGCGGTGCCGGCCACCGGGGCGTACTGCCGCTCGATGGCCAGCAACTACAACCACGCCCTCAAGCCTCCCGTGCTCGCCGTCGCCGACGGCTCGGCCCGGGTCGTCGTCAGGCGCGAGACGGAGGAGGATCTCCTGCGTCTCGATATCGGCTGACGAAATTCTTGTCTCAGAACGTGGACCGGCCGTAGATCCGTGCGGAAAGTCCCGGAGACTGGTAGGGACCGAATACCGTCGGGCATCGGGAATTGCCCGGCGGAGACCGAGAAAGCAGAGCGGAGTCGGATGATGCGTACGCGCCCGCTGAAGGTGGCGTTGCTGGGCTGTGGTGTGGTGGGCTCCGAGGTGGCGCGCATCATGACGACGACGGCCGACGACCTCGCCGCGCGGATCGGTGCCCCGGTCGAGCTCGTGGGGATCGGCGTACGGCGGGCCGGCCGCGCCCGGCCCGGGGTGCCCGAGCACCTGCTCACCACGGACTCCGAGGCCCTGGTGAACCGCGGCGACATCGACGTGGTCGTCGAGGTGGTCGGCGGGATCGAGCCGTCCAAACACCTCATCCTGTCCGCCTTCGCCAACGGCGCCTCGGTGGTCTCCGCCAACAAGGCGCTGCTCGCCCAGGACGGTGCCGAGCTGCACGAGGCCGCCGCCGCTGCCGGCGTCGACCTCTACTACGAGGCCGCGGTGGCCGGCGCGATCCCGCTGATCCGCCCGCTGCGCGAGTCGCTGGCCGGCGACAAGGTGGACCGGGTGCTGGGCATCGTCAACGGCACCACCAACTTCATCCTCGACAAGATGGACACCACCGGCGCCGGGTACTCCGAGGCGCTGGAGGAGGCCACCGCGCTCGGCTACGCCGAGGCCGACCCGACCGCCGACGTCGAGGGCTTCGACGCCGCCGCGAAGGCCGCGATCCTGGCCGGCATCGCCTTCCACACCCGGGTCACCGCGGCCGAGGTGTACCGCGAGGGCATCACCGAGGTGACCGCCGCCGACATCGCCTCCGCCCAGCAGATGGGCTGCGTGGTCAAGCTGCTGGCGATCTGCGAGCGGGCCGCCGACGGCGAGTCCGTCACCGCCCGGGTCCACCCGGCGATGATCCCGCTCTCGCACCCGCTGGCCTCCGTCCGCGAGGCCTACAACGCGGTGTTCGTGGAGGCCGAGGCGGCCGGCCGGCTGATGTTCTACGGCCCGGGCGCCGGCGGCTCGCCGACCGCCTCCGCCGTCCTCGGCGACCTGGTCGCGGTCTGCCGCAACCGGATCGCCGGCGCCACCGGCCCCGGCGACTCGGTCTACACCCGGCTGCCGGCCAAGCCGATGGACGAGGTCGTCACCCGCTACCACGTCAGCCTGGACGTGGACGACCGCGCGGGTGTGCTCGCCCAGGTCGCGTCGGTCTTCGCCGAGCACGGCGTCTCCATCGACACCGTGCGCCAGCAGGGCCGCGACGGCGACGCCTCGCTGGTCGTCGTGACCCACCGCGCCACCGACGCCGCGCTGTCGGCGACGGTCGACAAGCTCCGTGCGCTGGACAGCGTGCGCGACGTGGCCAGCATCATGCGGGTCGAAGGGGAGTAGGAAGAGCCATGAACGCAGTGACCGACAGAGGCCCCCGCACCCACCAGTGGCGGGGCCTGATCGAGGAGTACCGCGACCGGCTGCCGGTCAGCGCGGCCACCCCCGTGGTCACCCTGCTCGAGGGCGGCACGCCGCTGGTCCCCGCGCAGGTCCTCTCCGAGCGCACCGGCTGCGAGGTCTACCTCAAGGTCGAGGGCGCCAACCCGACCGGCTCCTTCAAGGACCGCGGGATGACGATGGCCATCTCCAAGGCCAAGGAGGACGGTGCGCAGGCCGTCATCTGCGCCTCCACCGGCAACACCTCGGCCTCCGCCGCCGCGTACGCGGTGCGGGCCGGCATGGTGCCAGCGGTGCTGGTGCCGCAGGGCAAGATCGCGCTGGGCAAGATGGGCCAGGCGATCGTGCACGGCGCCCGGATCCTCCAGGTCGAGGGCAACTTCGACGACTGCCTCGCGCTCGCCCGCGACCTGTCCGACAAGTTCCCGGTGGCGCTGGTCAACTCGGTGAACCCGGTGCGCATCGAGGGCCAGAAGACGGCCGCCTTCGAGATCGTCGACATGCTCGGCGACGCCCCCGACATCCACATCCTGCCGGTCGGCAACGCGGGCAACATCACCGCGTACTGGCGGGGGTACCGGGAGTACGCGGCGGACGGCCTCGCCACCCGCACCCCGCGGATGTGGGGTTTCCAGGCGGCCGGCGCGGCCCCGATCGTGGACGGCGCCCCGGTGCTGAAGCCGGAGACGCTGGCCACCGCCATCCGGATCGGCAACCCCGCCTCCTGGGACTTCGCGGTCGCCGCGCGGGACGAGTCGGGCGGCCTGATCGACAAGGTGACCGACCGTCAGATCCTCTCCGCGTACCGCCTGTTGGCCTCGCAGGAGGGCGTGTTCGTGGAGCCGTCCTCGGCGGCCGGCGTGGCCGGACTGCTGGCCAAGGCCGAGGCCGGGCTGGTCGACCCGGGCCAGCGGATCGTCTGCACCGTGACCGGCAACGGCCTGAAGGACCCGGACTGGGCCGTGGCGGGCGCCCCGCAGCGCCCGGACGTGGTCGCGGTCGACGCGGACGCGGCCGCCCGCCGCCTCGGGCTGCTGGACTGACGACGCCTCACCACCGCTGAACGGCGGCGGGCCGCCCCCCTTTCGGGGGTCC
>NZ_JBHWBW010000149.1:0-16343 GCF_042735675.1 Kitasatospora sp. NPDC059571 | reverse complement strand
GACCGCCCCCCCCCCCCCCTCCGCCCCCCCCGCCGGCGCCGGGCGCCCCGCCCCCCCGGCGGGGGGGGGGCGGGGGCCCCCCGCCCCCCCCCCCCCGCGGCAGTGCGTCAGAACTTGTTCTTCGGCGTGAGGCCGAGCGAGAGGCCGGACAGGCCCCGCTTGCGGCCGCCGAGCTTGCCGGCGACGGTGCGCAGGGCGGCGCCGGCCGGGGAGTCGGGGGCGGCCAGGACGACCGGGCGGCCGTCGTCGCCGCCCTCGCGCAGGCGCACGTCGATCGGGATCGAGCCGAGCACCGGAACGGTGGCGCCGACCGAGCGGGTCAGCGCGTCCGCGACGGTCTGGCCGCCGCCGGTGCCGAACACGTCGATCATCTCGTCGCAGTGCGGGCAGGGCATGCCCGACATGTTCTCGATGACGCCGACGATCTTCTGGTGGGTCTGCAGCGCGATGGTGCCGGCCCGCTCGGCGACCTCGGCGGCGGCCATCTGCGGGGTGGTGACGATCAGGATCTCGGCGTTCGGGACCAGCTGGGCGACCGAGATGGCGATGTCGCCGGTGCCCGGGGGCAGGTCGAGCAGCAGCACGTCCAGGTCGCCCCAGTACACGTCCGCCAGGAACTGCTGGAGCGCGCGGTGCAGCATCGGGCCGCGCCACACCACCGGGGCGTTGCCCGGGGTGAACATGCCGATCGAGATGACCTTCACGCCGTTCGCGGACGGCGGCATGATCATGTCCTGGACCTGGGTGGGCCGGCCCTCCACGCCGAGCATGCGGGGCACGCTGTGGCCGTAGATGTCGGCGTCGACGACGGCGACCTTCAGCCCGTCGGCGGCCATGGCGGCGGCCAGGTTCACCGTCACGGAGGACTTGCCGACGCCGCCCTTGCCGGAGGCGACCGCGTACACCCGGGTCAGCGTGCCGGGCTTGGCGAACGGGATCTCGCGCTCGGGCGCGCCGCCGCGCAGCAGCTGCGACAGCTCCTTGCGCTGCTCGTCGCTCATCACGTCGAGCTCGACCTCGACCCCGGTCACCCCGGGCACCGCGGCGACCGCGTCGGTGACCCGCTGGGTGATCGTCTCGCGCATCGGACAGCCGGAGACGGTGAGGTACACCGCGACCTTCACCGCGCCGCCGTCGGAGACCGCGACCGATTTCACCATGCCGATCTCGGTGATCGGGCGGTTGATCTCCGGGTCGTGGACCGTCCCCAGGGCCTTGCGCACGGACTCCTCCGTGACGCCGGCCCCAACCTCTGTCTCGTTGGCCATGCCTTGATGGTACGGCGCCCGGCGCGGGCCCCGACCCGCCGGTAGCGTGCCGCCGGTCACACGAGGTCGGGGCTCTCCCGGCGGTCCTCCAGCTCCTTGAGCAGGGCCTGGAGCTCGGAGCGGACGAAGTCGCGGGTGGCGACCTCGCCGAGGCCCTGGCGGAGCGCGGCGACCTCGCGGGTGAGGTACTCGGTGTCGGCGATGTTGCGGTCGGAGCGGGCCCGGTCCTGCTCCATGTTGACCCGGTCCCGGTCGTCCTGCCGGTTCTGCGCCAGCAGGATCAGCGGGGCCGCGTAGGACGCCTGCAGGGACAGCATCAGGGTGAGGAAGATGAACGGGTACTCGTCGAAGCGGACGGCGGCGGGCAGCAGGGTGTTCCACACCACCCACGCCACGATGACGACCGACATCCAGACGATGAAGCGCCCGGTGCCCAGGAAGCGCGCGATCCGCTCGGACAGCTTGCCGAACGCCTCCGGGTCGTAGGTCGGCATCGGGATCAGGCCGCGCCGGGAGGTGCGCGGCTGGTCGAGCCGGCTGCGGGTGCCGGAGACCTCGGTGCGCTGGGTGCGGCTGCCCTCGCGGGCGCGCAGCTCCCGCAACTGGCGCAGTTCGCGCAGTTCGCCCTGGATGCGCTGGCGCGGGCTGTCGTCGCGGCCGCGCCTGCGGTCAGCGTCCATGCGCGGCCTCGCTCTCGGCTCCGATGAGGGACGCCTCGCGCCAGTCGTCCGGCAGCAGGTGGTCGAGGACGTCGTCGACGGTGACCGCGCCGATCAGGTGGTCGGCCTCGTCGACGACCGCTGCGGCGACCATGTTGTACGCGGCCAGGTAGCTGGTGACCAGCGGCAGCGGGGTGTTCGGCGGCAGCGGGTCGAGGTCGTCGTCGACCAGCGAGCCGACCAGCGTGAACGGGGGCTCGCGCAGCAGCCGCTGGAAGTGCACGGTGCCCAGGTACTTGCCGGTCGGCGTCTCGCTCGGCGGCCGGCAGACGTAGACCTGCGCGGCCAGCGCCGGCTTGTTCTCCGCGATGCGCACCCGGGCGAGCGCCTCGGCCACCGTGGCGTCCGGCTCCAGGACGATCGGCTCGGTGGTCATCAGGCCGCCGGCGGTGTCCTCCTCGTAGGACAGCAGCCGGCGCACCGAGGCGGCGTCGTCCGGCTCCATCAGGCGCAGCAGCCGCTCGGCGTCCTCCTCGGGCAGGTCGGAGAGCAGGTCGGCGGCGTCGTCCGGGTCCATCGCCTCCAGGACGTCGGCGGCCCGCTCCTCCTTGAGCTTGCCGATGATCTCGACCTGGTCGTCCTCGGGGAGCTCCTCCAGCACGTCGGCGAGCCGGTCGTCGTCGAGGGCGGCGGCGACCTCGGCGCGGCGCTTGGCGGACAGGTGGTGCATCACGTTGGCGAGGTCCGCGGGGCGCAGCTGCTCGAAGGTGGCGAGCAGGTTGGCGGCGCCCTGGCCCTCCTCGGCGAGCGAGAAGCCGGTGAGCTCCGACCAGTCGAGGGTGAGGCTCTCGCCGCGGGCCTTGCGCAGCCGGCTGACCCGGCCGGTCTGCACGAAGACCTTGCGGATCTCCCACTCGCGCAGCCGGGTCTGGACCATCCCGACGTCCAGGACGGTGACCTCCTCCCCGGTCTTCGTCCGGACAACGGTGCGGTCGAGGAGCTCGGCGAGGACGAGGGTCTCCGAGGGGCGCTGCTCGAACCGGCGCATGTTGACCACGCCGGTGGTCAGCACCTGGCCGGACTCCAGGCTGGTCACCCGGGTCATCGGCAGGAAGATCCGGCGGCGTCCGATGACCTCCACGACCAGGCCCAGCACCCGCGGCGGGCGGCCGCCGATCCTCAGCGACACCACGACGTCGCGGACCCGGCCGACCTGGTCGCCGTTGGGGTCGAACACCGGGAGGCCGGAGAGGTGCGAGATGAACACCCGGCTGCCTGCGCCTGCCATCGGCTCCTCTCCCGTCCCCGGGACCGCTCGCGCGGTCGCGGCCTCGCCGGTGCGGGGTGCGCCGGGCGCGTCCTCGCGCCCAGGCTACCCGCGAGAGGTGGCGTCAGCCCGCCGGTGGGCGGGCCCGCGAGCCGCGCAGGGCCGCCAGGGTGAAACCGCCGTGCGGCGGCCCCGGCGGCCCCGGCGGGCGGAGGCGCCGGCCGGGCGCGGGTCGGCGGTCAGCCGCGGCGGCGCTTCAGCAGCAGCTTCGGCAGGCCGGCCGGGATCGGGCGGCGGGTGGTGGCCGGGGTGGGCATCGGGGCGGCGGCGTGCGACTGCTCGGGCATCGCCCCGGGCCGCTCGCCGAGCGGGCCGGCCGGCGCCAGCCGCAGCACCCGGCACTCGCGGGCCCAGCGGTCGCCGATGGTGTCCGTGTCGGGGGCGTTCAGCCGCTTGCCCTTGAGCTCCTCGACGGCCCCCAGCCAGGCCTCGCTGCCGGGGGCCAGTTCGGTGACGGCGGCCGGCCAGCCGGTCAGCCGGCCGCCCTTGTCCTTGCTGCGCACGGTCACCGTCGCGGTCGAACCGGCGGCCAGGCCGTGCAGCGGCTGCTCGGCGCCGTCGCCGACCACCACCACCGCGCCGTCGTGCCAGGCGTGCCACAGGGCGCGGCCCTGCCGCTCGCCGGCGGCCTGCACCCAGAGCAGCCCGGACTTCTTCGCGGCCTCCTCCAGCAGCGCCCGGTCCAGGAAGTCCGCTGCGGCGGTCGTCGTACGCTCCATGGCCCACAGCGTACGGCCTGGCGGCCCGCCGGCCGCAGGGCCGTCCACCGGCGGCGGACCGCTCCGTCTCACCGCCCGGGACGACAGCGCCATGGCGGCGTTACAGGCCTTACCGTGGTGCAGACCCGTTCCGTTTCCCGAGGAGAGCCGTGCCCGCCGCCCGGTCCGACGCCGCCGTGCCCGCCCCCGTCGCCCCGGCGGCCGCCGAGCAGGCCGCCGCCCCCGCGCACCGCCTGCCCCGGCTGGACCTGCTGCTGCTCGCCGTCTCCATCGGCGGCATCTCGCTCTCCGCCCCGCTGATCAGCGCGACCGCCGCCCCCGCCCTGGCCATCGCCTTCTGGCGCAACGCCATGTCGGTCGGCGTGCTCGGCCCGTACGCGCTGCTGCGCCACCGCGCCGAACTGCGCGGCATCGGCCGCCGGGCCCTGCTGCTGGCGGTCGCCGCGGGCGTGCTGCTCGCGGTGCACTTCGCGCTCTGGATGCCCAGCCTGCGGATGACCTCGGTGGCCTCGGCGACCGCCCTGGTCACCACCACCCCGCTCTGGACCATCCTGCTGCTGCGCCTGATGGGGCAGCGGGCCCCGCGGATGGTGCGGATCGGTGTGGCGGTCGCCTTCGCCGGCGTGCTGGTGCTCACCGGCGTCGACCTCTCGATGTCGCCGCGCGCCCTGCTCGGCGACGCACTGGCGCTGGGCGCCGGCGCGGCCGCCGCCGGCTACGTCCTGCTGGGCGCCGAGGTCCGCCGGACCGTCAGCACCACCGCGTACACCCTGGTCTGCTACGCCACCACCGCGCTGGTGCTGCTCGGCACCTGCCTGGCGGCCGGCACCCCGCTGGCGGGCTGGCCGGCCGGCGTGTGGGGGCAGATCGCCCTGCTCATGGTGGCCGCCCAGCTGCTCGGCCACTCGCTGAGCAACCGGGTGGTCCGCACCCTCGGGCCCTCAGTCACCTCGACCGCGATCCTGCTGGAGACCCCCGGCGCGGCCCTGATCGCGGCGGTCTGGCTGGGCCAGTGGCCGCCGGCGGCGGCCTACCCGGCGGTCGGCCTGATTCTGCTGGGCCTCGTCCTGGTCGCCCGGGGCGGCCGGTCCTCCTGAGCGGCCGTCAGAGCCAGCCGTTGCGGCGGAAGCCCTTGTACATGCCGATGCAGATCACCACGATGCCGCCGAGCACCAGCGGGTACCCGTACTTGTGGTGGAGCTCCGGCATGTAGTCGAAGTTCATCCCGTAGATGCCGGTGATCATGGTCGGCACGGCGAAGATGGCCGCCCAGGCGGTGATCTTGCGCATGTCCTCGTTCTGCGCCACGGACACCTGCGCGAGGTTGGCCTGCAGCAGCGAGTTGAGCAGCTCGTCGAAGCCGTGCACCTGCTCGGTCACCCGGGCCAGGTGGTCGGCGACGTCCCGGAAGTACTTCTGGATGTCCGGGTCGATCAGCCGCTGGATCGGCTCCGACAGCAGCTGCATCGGGCGCAGCAGCGGCGTCACCGCGCGCTTGAACTCCAGCACCTCGCGCTTGAGCTGGTAGACCCGGCCGACGTCGGCGCCGCGCCCCGACTTGTCGGCGAAGACGTCGAACTCGATCTCGTCCACGTCCGTCTGCAGCCGGTCGGCGACCACCAGGTAGTTGTCGACCACGTGGTCGGCGATCGCGTGCAGCACCGCGGAGGGGCCCTTGCCGAGCAGGCCGGAGCCGTCCGCGTCGGACTCCAGCCGCAGCCGGAGCTCCTTCAGCGAGCTGTGCCCGCCGTGCCGCACGGTGATCACGAAGTCCCGGCCGACGAAGACCATCAGCTCGCCGGTCTCGACCACCTCGCTGGTCGGCGTCAGCTGGTCGTGCTCCACGTAGCGGATCGTCTTGAAGACCGCGAACAGCACGTCGTCGTAGCGCTCGACCTTGGGGCGCTGGTGCGCGTGGACGGCGTCCTCGACCGCCAGCGGGTGCAGCCCGAAGCGCTGCGCGATGCCCTCGAACTCCGCCTCGGTGGGCTCGTGCAGGCCGATCCAGCTGAACGACCCCGGGTCCTGGTCGCGGCAGAGCTTGACCCGCTGCGCCGCCTCGCGCGGGCTGCAGCTCTCACCGACCCGCTTGCCGTCCTGGTAGACGGCGCAGTCGACCACGGCCGAAGGGGCGTGGCCCGGACGCAGGGTGTCGAACGGGGTCTCGCGCCGGCGGTGTGGGCGGACGGCGGCGCGCAGGTTGTTGATCATCGACATGGCAGGCTCCTGGGGCAGGAACCGCCGCACGGCAGGCGGTGACGGCCGTGGTGCGACGGCGGGGAACACCGGTGGACGTGCCGGGAGCGCGGGTGCCCAGGAATTCCGCCGGGAATCGGCGGGACTTCGGTTTGGGCGCCTCGGCTCCCGGGAAGGTGCTCTCCCGGCCGGGGATGACGCCGCCTCGACTGCCTTGTCAGGAGGAGATGCGGCAGAAGGCAGGCCGGGCAGAGCTGCCGGTACTGCATGGTCGGCTGGTATCCACCGCAACCACCTCCTTCATGCCGCGGCCCCGCGGGATCAGCATCCCCGGTAGCCAGCCGCCCACACTAACAGTTCGGTGCCCTCCGCCGCTTGGGGTGTGCACGGAAGAGGACGGCCGCGGGCGCTAAGGTCGCCTGCATGGCCCACGACTTCCCGCTCTTCGGCGACTTCTCCGACTCCTCCGGCGGGCCGGACGAGCTCTCCCGCACCGCCGTGCTGGCCGCCGTCGAGGCGCGCCTGCTCACCACCTTCGGCGAGAGCAGCGGCCGGGCCTCGGTCACCTTCCTCGGCACCGAGCGCATCGAGGTCCTGCGCTTCGGGCCGGACGCCGACGGGCTCGTCCGCTACGCCACGCTCGGCATGGCCGCGAGCCCGATGGCCGACCCCACCGCCGCGGTCGCCGACCCCGTCCGCGGACCCCGCGCCGAGTTGGTGCTCAGCGTCCGCGGGGGGCGTGACGACGTGCTGCGCACGCTGGCCACCTTCGCGGCGACGCCGCAGGTGGAGGGCCTGATCGTGGCCCCCGGCGGCTCGCTCGACCTGGGCGCCCCGCTCTGGGACGGCGCCCCGTTCACCTCCGTCCTGGTGGCCGAGCCCGGCGGCCTGGTCGAGGACGTCGAGCTGGCCGACCCGGCCGACCCGGTCCGCTTCCTGCCGCTGCTCCCGATGACGCCGAACGAGGCCGCCTTCAAGCGCGTCCAGGGCGCCGCGGCGCTGGAGGAGCGCTGGCTGCGGCACGGCACGGACCTGCGCGACGCGGGCCGCCGGGCCGTTCCGCTGGACTGACCCGCCGTCGGCCGGCGCCCCTCACGGGTACGAGGCGATGAACGCGAACACCCCGTTGGCGACCAGCTGCACCGCGATCGCCGAGAGCAGCAGGCCGGACAGCCGTGTGATCAACACCACGCCGCCGTCCTTGATGATCCGGATGATCACCAGCGAGTAGCGCATGGTCAGCCAGAGCACGACGTGGATCGCCACGATCGCCGTCCACACCGCCGCGTACTGCGCGCCGCGGTCGGCCCGCTGCACCGCCAGGATCACCGCGACGATCGCGCCGGGCCCGGCCAGCAGCGGGGTGCCGAGCGGGACGAGCGCGACGTTGACGTCCTTGGTCTGGGTGGGCTCCTCGATCTTGCCGGTCAGCAGGTCGAGCGCGATCAGCAGCAGCAGGATCCCGCCGGAGACCTGGAGCGCGGGGATCGACACGTGCAGGTAGTCCAGGATCTGCTGCCCGAACAGCCCGAAGCAGGTGATCACGCCCAGCGCGACGGCCGCCGCCTGCCAGGCCATCCGGCGCTGCACCCGGGCCGCCCGGCCGGAGGTGAGGGCCAGGAAGATCGGGATGGTGCCGGGCGGATCCATGATCACGAAGAGCGTCACGAACAGCGACCCGAACACCCGGCCGTCGAAGACGCTCACCGCGCGAGCCCTGCGCGCCCTGCGCGCTCTGCGTGGTCCATGCCATGGATTGTCCGGTTCCGCCCGGCCCTTCGGGGCCGCGGCGCGCCCGGCGGCGCGCTCAGCCGTGGACCGGTTCCGCGCCGCTCGCCTGCGCCAGCAGCTCCTCGTACGCGGCGGGATCGGTGGTGTGCTCGCCCAGCCGGACGGTCTTGCGGTGTCCGTGGTAGTCGCTGGAGCCGGTGGTGAACAGGCCCAACTCGGCGGCCAGTCCGCGCAGATGGGCCCGGGTCGGCTCGTCGTGGTCGACGTGGTCGACCTCCAGGCCGCCGAGCCCGGCCGCGGCCAGTTCGGCGATCACCTCGTCCGACACCGTCCGGCCGCGCTTGACCGCGCCGGGGTGGGCGAAGACCGGCACCCCGCCCGCTCCCCGGACCAGCCGCACCGCCTCCACCGGGTCGGTCTCGTGCTTGCGCACGTCCGCCCGCCCGCCGTTGGCCAGCCAGTCCGCGGTGAACGCGTCGGACACGGTCGCCACCACGCCCGCCTCGACCAGGGCGCTGGCGATGTGCGGCCGCCCCACCGAGCCCGCGCCCGCGATCCGCTCCACCTGCTCCCAGCTGATCGGTGCGCCCAGCTCCCGGCAGCGCTCGACGATCGCCCGCCCGCGCCGGAAGCGGTCGGTGCGCACCAGCTCCCGCTCGGCCGCGAAGGCCGGCTCGGCGGGGTCGAAGAGGTAGGCCAGCAGGTGCAGGCTGACCCCGTCGGTGTGGCAGGAGAGCTCGGCGCCGGGCACCAGGGTGAGTCCGGTGCCGCGCACCGCCTCGGCCGCCGCCGCATGGCCGGCCACCGTGTCGTGGTCGGTCAGCGCCACCACGTCCAGCCCGGCCGCCACCGCCGCCGCGACCAGCTCGGCCGGGCTGTCGGTGCCGTCGGAGGCGTTGCTGTGGGCGTGCAGGTCGATGCGCACGGGCGGGGCTCCAAGGGGGCGGGCGGGCGTCGGCCCTGCCCAGCTTAGTGGTCTGCGTCGTAAGTCCTTCGGGGGTTGACTTCGAGACTGGGCATCGGCGTTCTCGTGGTGGGTGGCCGACATGTGGTACCGAGGGAGTTCTCGGGGGTGGTGGCACTGCAGGTGGGCGGGAGGGTGTCTGATCGGAGGCTGGCTCGCCTCGTCGCGGGTGCGCTCAGCGTGGGACTGCGGGGGTGTGGCATCGGCGGTCAGGCGTCGGGGCGTGCCTCGAGGAATGCGAGGGCGCTCACCACGAACGCGTCGTGGAACTGGAAGATCCCGCCGTGTCCGGCGTCCGGGTAGAGGGGGACGAGTTCGCCCCGGGGCAGTCGTGCGGCGAGGTCGAGGGTGTTCTCGCTCGGCACCATCCGGTCGCTCTCGCCGTTGGCCACCAGGACCGGCTGGTGGATGCGGGACATGTCGGCCGGCGCCTGCAGGCCCCATCGGTGGATGGCCTTGAGCTGGGAGAGATAGGAGATGGGGGAGATCGCCTTGTCCCGGTGTTGCGTTCGCTCCTTCAGCCGGGCCAGGAACTCCTTGCCGGCCCGGCGTCCGTTCGCGGTACGGGTGAAGAAGAGGTACTGCTTCGGATCTTGGAGGGTGAGCAGTGCTCGGAGGGTGTCGAGGTGGGAGATCCGGGTCACGTTCTTAATACCCTTGCCACCGGCGGGTCCTGTGCCCGCGAGGATCAGCCTGCGAACGAGTTGCGGTTCGTTCTGTGCGATCACCTGGGCGATCATCCCGCCCATCGAGAAGCCGAGGATGTCCACCTGGTCGAGCTCGAGTGCCCGGATGAAGGTGACGGCGTCGTCGGCCATTTTCTCGATGGTCTTGGGTGTCGAACCGGTGGACGCGCCGACGCCCCTGTTGTCGAACGTGATCACCCGGTGCCTGGCGGCGATGCCGTCGACGACACGGGGATCCCAGTTGTCGAGTACCGCGGCAAGATGGGTGAGGAAGATCACCGGGATGCCGGACCGGGGGCCGAGGTCGCGGTAGGCGAAGGTCACTTGGTCGGCGGTGACGGTGCGGGTCGGTGCGTCCCGGTAGGACATCACCGTGCCGCCGCTACCTTCATGTGTGTCGTTCATGGGTGTGCCCTTCGGTCTCGGATCTACCGCGGCCTCGCTCCGGCCGCTTCGTCCTCGCGGGTGTGCGCAGGACGGCTTCCCGGTCTTCCGACTGCGGGCGCGGGTCCGGCGGCCGGATGAGTGGGAGGGGCGCGCGGTGCACCTCTGGTCGATTCCTGTGGTGGCGGGGAGGGGGATCCACTCGTCTGCCGAGGCCGGCCAGTCAGGTGGAGGCGGGGACCGGCCGGCAGACCTCACTCCATCGCGATGACGACTTTGCCGGCCTTCGCGCGGCCCTTCTCGGCGTACTCCATGGCGTCGCGGGTCCGGTCGAAGGGGAAGACCCGGTCGACGACGGGGTGGATCTGCCCGGCGTCGACGAGCCGGGTGAGTTCGCGCAGCTGGCCGCCGTCGGCCTTCATGAACAGGAACGAGTAGGTGACGCCGTGGCGCTTGGCACGGCGCCGGGTCCTGAAGCTCAGCGCGTTCATCGCCTGCCGCAGGAGCGGGTTTGCGCCGAGCTCGCGGGCGAAGTCCGCGTCGGGCGGCCCGGCGATGCTGATGACCTTCCCGCCAGGCTTAAGGACCCGCAGCGACTTCTCCAGGGTCTCGCCGCCGAGGGTGTCCAGGACGACGTCGTAGCCGTCCAGGAGCTGCTCGAAGTCCTGGGCGCGGTAGTCGATGACCACGTCCGCGCCGAGTTCCTTGACCAGGCCGGCGTTGGCCGCGCTCGCGGTGGTGGCCACATGTGCGCCCAGGTGCCTGGCCAGCTGGAGGGCGATGGTGCCCACTCCGCCGGAGCCCGCGTGGATCAGGACTTTCTGGCCCGGCCGGACCTGCGCCTTCTCCACCAGCGCCTGCCAGGAGGTGAGGGCGACCAGCGGGAGGGAGGCGGCCTGCGCCATGGTGAGGACGGCGGGTTTGGGGGCCAGGTCGTCCTGGTGGACGGCGATGAGTTCGGCGAAGGTGCCGATGCGATCCTTGTCGGGCCGGGCGTAGACCTCGTCGCCCACCGCGAAGCGGGTGACCGACGAGCCGACCCGGACCACCACTCCGGCGAGGTCGTTGCCCAGGACGAGCGGAAGGCGGTACGGCAGGATCCTCTTGAAGGCGCCGTCGCGGATCTTGAAGTCCAGCGGGTTGACGCTCGCCGCGTGGATCTCGACCAGGACATCCTCGGGACCCGGCTGCGGATCGGGCAGCTCGGCGGCGTGCACCGCCGACTGGTCGCCGTACTTCTCGATCAGGTAGGTCTTCATCTCTCCGTCTCCGTGTCCCGTCCGTACCCGAACGCGATCTCCGCTCGCTTCCGGGCCTGCCCCGGTACGAGCCACTTTCTGCTAGTCACTGCTGGTTCACGGCGCCCCACGCCGATGCGGCGGAGTGCTTCTCACGCCGCGTTCGGCGACGTGGCCAGGCTCTGCTTGACGTACCGGGTGGTCTCGTCGGCGAGGACCTCGGGCAGGCCCGCCTCCACGGCGGACAGGGCCTGGGCGGCGACCTCGGCGGGGTTTGCCTTCTGGTCGGCGGGAACGCCGGCGGCCATGTCGGTGTCCATGTACCCGACGTGCAGCGCCGTCACCGTGATGCCGCGGGGCGCCAGTTCCTCCCGGGCCGCGCCGGTCAGCGCCCATGCCGCCGCCTTCGCCGCAGCGTATGCGCCGAGGCCGGCCGGGTGCAGCCAGGACAGGACCGACAGCACGTTGAGCACGCCGCCGCCGCCGTTGGACTCGATGACCGGGGCGAAAGCCCGCGTCACGGCGAGAGGGCCGAAGAAGTTCACCTCCATTTCCAAGCGCACCGCGTCCGGGCTGCCCACGATCAGCGGCGTTCCGGTGGAGATGCCCGCGTTGTTGACCAGCAGCGTCGCGTCGGCGGCGATGCGGGCCGCCGCCCGGATCGACTCCGCGTCGGTAACGTCCAGCCGCAGCGGGACGACGCCCGGAAGGTCCACCGTCTCGGGGCGGCGGGCCGCCGCGTACACCTTGGCCCCGCGCTCCACGAGCTGGGCGGCAAGATGCCGCCCGAGCCCCCGGTTGGCGCCAGTGACCACCGCGACCGCGTCCTTCAGTTCCATGAGCACTCCCGACGTAGCGGGCGGCAGCTGACCGCCCCAATAGATTTCATCCAACATCTAAACTGGAGTCTAGAATAGATTCGACTCGACATCCAACTGAGAGGGTGACCGATGGGCCGCGTATCGCAGGCACAGGCACGGGACAACCGCCGACGGGTCGTGGAGACCGCCTCCCGGCTCTTTCGGGAACAGGGCACCCACGTCAGCGTCGCCGACCTCATGAAGGCCTCCGGCCTGACCCACGGCGGCTTCTACAAGCAGTTCACCTCCAAGGAGGCACTCGTCGACGAAGCCACCGCCCACGCCTTCGCCGAACTCGCCCGCCACCACAAGGACGGCCTCGACCAGTACGCCGGACAGCGCGACGCCGCCCAGCGGGCGCTGATCGACGCCTACCTCTCCACCGAGCACCGCGACAGCGCCGCGGACGGCTGCCCCGCCGCCGCACTCGCCGGCGACATGGCCCGCGACGGCGCAGACGGCGAGGCCCGCCGCGTCTACACCCAGGGAGTCGGCGACTTCGCCGACTGGCTCGCCACCGAGGACCAGGACGGCATCACCCGGCTCTGCACCATGCTCGGCGCACTCATCCTGTCCCGCGCCACCAAGGGCTCCCCGCTCTCCGAGAAGATCCTCACCACCGCACGCGAGGCACTGACGGCCACCAACTGACCAAAGACGCGGTACAGGGCGGCACCGCGCAGGAAGGGCGCGTGCCGTCGACCTACCGTCATCCACTTCTCGCGATCGGCCTGCCTGCCTTGCCCGTTCCCTCGGCCTGCCCGATAACCCTGACCGCCTCCGAGCGGGAGCGGTTGAAGAAAATGGCCTACGGCCACAGGACCGAGCACCGGATCCGGCAGCGCGCCCACGTCGTGCTGCACGCGGCCCGGGGCCGGTCCAACGCCCGCATCGCCCGTGAGACCGGGCTGCACCTGGACACCGTCCGTACGTGGCGCGGCCGCTTCGCCGCATCTCGGCTGCCCGCCCTCGGCGACCTCAAGCGGTCCGGCCGTCCCGCCTCCTTCACGCCGCTGCAGGCTGCCCAGGTCAAGGCCCTCGCTTGCCAGTTGCCCGCCGAGAGCGGCACACCGCTCGCACGCTGGTCGGCCCCGGAACTGGCGCGCAAGGCGGTCGCCCGGGCCATCGTCGGCACAATCTCCGCCTCCACCGTGCGGCGCTTTCTCAAGCAGGACGCGCTCAAGCCCTGGCAGTACCAGTCCTGGATCTTCATCACCGACCCCGCCTTCCGCCCCAAGGCCGAGCGCCTCCTTGACCTGTACGCCCGCACCTGGCAGGGCGAGGCGCTCAGTGCGGACGAGTACGTGATCAGTGCCGACGAGAAAACCTCAGTCCAGGCCCGCTGCCGCTGTCACCCCACCCTGGCCCCCGGGCAGGCCAGGACGATGCGGGTGAACCACACCTACGGCCGCGGCGGGGCCCTGGCCTATCTCGCCGCCTACGACGTCCACCACGCGAAGGTCTTCGGCCGCTGCGAGCCAACCACTGGCATCTCCCCCTTCATGGCCCTGGTCAACCAGGTCATGAGCCAGGAGCCGTACGCTAGCGCGAAGCGCGTGTTCTGGGTCGTGGACAACGGCTCCTCCCACCGCGGCCGAAAAGCCGCCGACCGGCTGGCATCGGCCCACCCGACCGCCGTGCTCGTCCACACCCCCGTCCACGCCTCCTGGTTGAACCAGGTGGAGATCTTCTTCTCCGTCGTCCAACGCAAGGTCGTCTCACCCAGCGACTTCACCGACCTGAAGCAGGTCTCGGACCGGCTCCGAGCATTCGAAGACCGCTACAACGCCACGGCACAGCCGTTCCAGTGGAAGTTCACCACCTCCGACCTGAACGATTTACTGGCCAGGCTCGACCGACATGCCGCCGATCACCCAGAAGAATCCTCCACAGCCCTCACAACCTGACCAACCCCCGAAGGAATTGCGACGCCGACCACTTAGCCAGCGCCGCCCTGCCGCCCGGAGGGCGTCTCAGCCCAGCAGCCTCGGCGACAGCGCGCCGCAGGGCAGCAGGCCGAGTTCGGCGCCGGCCTCCCGCAGGTCGGTCAGCACCAGCTCGTCGTGCATCAGCAGGGCCGACTGCTCGGGCCAGGCGATCGCCCACAGCCACAGGCCGCGGGCCTCGCCCACGTAGACCGCCCGGTCGGCCGGGGCCTCCGGGACGTGGAACATCGGGGTGGGGCGGCCGGCCGCCATCAGCTTGGCGTCGGCCGGCTTGTAGAGCGACACGCTCTCGCCGGGGTCGGGCCCGGCCAGGCCGGCGTACCGGGCGCCGACACCGACCCCGAGCTCCTCCGCGACCAGGACCAGCTCGCCGAACCCGCCGAGCGGGGCCGGGCCGGAGCAGGCGACGGCGGTGGCGCGGGCACCCGACAGGTCGTCACCGACGTGCGAGATGCCGGTGAAGAGCCAGCCCACCGGGAGCGGCCAGGGCAGCCAGACCGGCACCTGGGAGCGGGCCACCGCGACGTTGAGGGCCTCGACACTGGGCGGCAGCACCGGCTGCATCGGGTGCACCGCACCGTGCTGATCGCACTGCCAGGTGTCGGAGAAGAGGCCGGGGGCGCGGACCCGACCGGCGCACCTCGGGCAGCTTGGCTCGCCCCTCATAGCCGACAACGCTCCTCCCTCCGGACCGTCGCGTCAAGGACGACCACCCGTACGGGGTGCTTCGCGTCGAGGCGGCGCGGCCCCGTTGGGGAATGTCCCGTCCCGGGCGTCGGCAAACGTCACGCTGGTCGCACCGGGTGCCGGCGGGGGAGTGCCGATGCCCCGCCACCCTCGATCGGGTGACGGGGCATCAGCCTCGCGGGGGGCCGGGCGCGGCGTGCACCGCACCCGGCCCCCGCTCACGCATTCCTGCAGGGTCGGATGTACAGGCGCTCGCCGGTGAGGGCGGCGTCCCGCACGTACTCGCGGACGGTCTCGGCGTCGACGATCAGTCGGTCGGTGGCGGCGCCGGAGGCGTCGTCCAGCCGGAGGATCTCGAACATGGGCCTCTCCCTTCCTGGCCTGGTCGGCCGAGGCTGTGTCAGGCCGTCGGCCGCTGGCATGCCGGCCGACACCTCGTGCTGTCGTCCGGCGGCTGCTGCTACCCGCATCGTCCCCCCTGGAGCGTCGGGCGGCCTGTGCTGCCGAGGCTGCATTGCCTCATGGACCCACAGTGCCGCAGTGCTGCTTCCGAACGATTGCCCGTCCGTAAAGTCCCGGTTTCGGCGTATCTCCGCCGGAGGGGACAACGAGGGCTGCAGCGCAACGATTCCCGGACGGAATCAAATATTACCCGAGCTAAAGATTTTTGTCCCGCGCTTTGCCCGCCGGACACCTCCCGGCGGCCCGGCCGGGCCGGGAAGCGGCCCGGATCAGTTCCAGAACGAGGTCAGCGCGGCGGCCGTCTCCTGCGGCCGCTCCGCGTTGGGGGAGTGCCCGGCGTCCGGCACCACCACGTGCCGGGCGCCCAGCCGGCGGGCCATCGCGGCCTGCTCCGCCACCGGCCAGGCGTAGTCCCGCACCCCGCACACCACCTGCACCGGCAGCGGGACGGCGGCCAGCTCGGCCACCCGGTCCGGCGCCGACACCAGGTGCTCGCCCATCGCGCTCAGCGCCTGCGGGACGTTGGCCACCCAGCGCCGGTGCAGGAACTCCGCGATCCGCGGCTCGGGCGCGGGCCCGCTCCCGCCGGCCTCCTCCATCTGCTGCATGACCTGCCAGATCGACTCCAGGTCCATCGACGGCAGCACGTCCAGCAGCAGCTTGGTGCGGGCCGCCTCGGCCGGGTCGATGGCGCCCGGACCGGTCGACAGCAGGGTCAGCGAGCTCCACGGCAGCGCGGCGCCGGCGGCCAGCACGGACTCGCGCACCACCTGTCCGCCGAACGAGTGACCCAGCAGGTGCAGCGGCCCGTCCCCGGCCAGCGTGTCCGAGAGCGCCCGCACGTCCGCGGCCAGCTCCCCGATCCGGTACGCCTGCGGGTCGGCCGGGCCGCCGCTCTCGTACTGGCCGCGCTGGTCCACCGCGGCAACGAGGTAGCCCGCCGCGGCGAGCGGCTCCAGCAGGGCGATGAAGTCCTCCTTGCTGCCGGTGAAGCCGGGGACCAGCAGGGCCGTCCCGCGCGGCGCGCCGGCGGGCTCGGCGAGCAGGGCGGCGAAGGAGCCGCGGCCGGTCTCCAGCCGCAGGGCCCGGGCGCAGTGCGGGAGGGTGAGGAAGGGCGGCGTACTCATCGCGTCGGCTCCAGGCGGCATGGCGGGGGCAACGCCCCCGAGCTTAGGCGGTGTCCGCGCGCGACGGCCCGCAGCCGCCGGTACGGCGC